>JAGVPS010000031.1 GCA_020052135.1 Minisyncoccota bacterium | reverse complement strand
TGAGGGGTATAATTTTTCGCTTGCTGCACTACACTATGAGAAAACAAAGGAAGAAATAGAAGCGCTTGGTAGCTGGTCAGAAGAGATAGAAAAAGCACCGAGTAACATAGAGCCATTTACTCCTCCGGATAACATAGGGCAAGTTGACGAATCGATTATCTATAAGGCAATCGTCTGTGAAGAGACAGGGCGACCATTTAATATTACTCGTGACGAACTGGCATTTTTAAAAAACCACAATATTCCTATTCCTCGGAAATATCCTGACGTAAGAACTATTATGCGGTATAAGCAACTCGCCGTTTTGAACCCCAGAGAAATTCAATGCTCTCTCTGTCAGAAGAGTATTGTTTCTTATTATCCTCCTGAATGGGGATTTGAAAAAGTGGTTTGCGCTGATTGTTATCAAAAAATAGTCATTTGAATATGGGTAAAACTCCTAAGTTTGACGCGGCACTGGATACAATTTTGAAGGGGCTTGCGCCCCATGAGCGAACGTGTGCCCAGTGTTCCAAATCATTCCAAATTTTTAAAGAAGATATAGAAGGGTATAAAAAATTCCGCGTTCCTCCACCCAAATCTTGCCCGGATTGCCGGAAGCGGCGGCGGCTCGCTTTCGCAAACTATACGACCTTTTTCAAACGCCCGTGCAATGTGCCGGAGCATCGCGAAGCAATTATCTCCGATATTCCCGAGGGAGCGCCTTTCTTGGTGTACGACTTTGACTACTATTGGTCCGATGTATTCCATGCGGACGGTTTTACAGTTGCCCTCGATGCTTATAAGCCATTCTTTACTCAATTTTCAGATCTTTTTAGGAAAATTCCTCAACCGGCATCCACTCGGGATCCCGCGAGCGTGGGGAGCGACTACACGCTCTATGGCATCGGCCTCAAGAACTGTTACTACACCTTTGGAGGCATCAGCTCCGAAGAGGTGGATTACAGCGTCTGGGGGCTCTATTCAAAACACTCCATGGATATGTTGCTTTCGCTCTACACCGAGCTTGGGTACGAAGAAGTATTTCCGATGAAAAACTATAATTGCAATTTCACCTATTTTTCAAGCGATTGTCTCGACAGCGCCCTGCTTTACGATTGCCGGAACTGCAGTAATTGCTTCGGGTGCGTAAATCTCCGCAACAAGCAATATTACTTTTTTAATGAACCGCTCACAGCCGAGGAATATAAAGTGCGCATGGCTGGTCTACGGCTTGGGGATAGGAATGTGCTTAAAGAAAATCACGAACGTTTTTGGAAACTAGTGAAATCATTGCCGGTTCGCGCAAGCCGGAACCAACATTCTGAAAACGTTATCGGCAACTACATTGATCACTCTCGAAACTGCTTCAATGTTTTTTGGGCGATGCAGGCGGAAAATCTTCGTCATACCGATTTTGTCATAGGACTTCGAGATTCTACAGACGTCACCATATCGAGCAAGTCGGAGCGCCTTTACGAAACAGTCGTTGTTTCAATGGAAAGCTTCAACACCAAGTTTTCGGTGAATTGCCGCGTTGCGAGCGACTCCGAGTATCTTATAAATTGCCGAGAGTGCTCGTACTGTTTCGGCTGTGTGGGATTAAAGAGCAAGAAATTTTGTATTTTTAACGAGCAGTATACCGAAGATGAGTATTGGAAAAAGCTTGATTCGTTAAAAACCGAAATGCTCGCCCGCGGGGAGTACGGGGAATTCTTTCCCATGAACTTCAGCATGTTTCCCTATAATGCATCATTTGCATCCTTGCTTTTCCCGTCCTCTCAAGAAGATGTAGAGCGTATGGGAGGGTGGTGGCACGATCCTGATGTCCCTGCGGTTCGTGAGGAAACGGTAACCGCCGATATGATTCCGGAGTCGATAAACGATGTACCCGACACCATTACTGAAAAAGTGATTGAAGGAATAGTAAGCAAGCGTCCATTTAAAATCCGTCCCGCCGACCTCGCCTTTTATCGGCGAAAAAATACGCCGCTTCCTTTGGAGCATCCTCGCGATCGGATCATGCGGCGTTTTTCGTACGCAAACTATTTCCGAATGTCGGAGGCCGCGTGCGCAAAATGCGGGCGGAAAATACAAGCAGGATACAATCCTTCCGAGGGATACATAGTCTACTGCGAAAGTTGCTACCAAAGCGAGGTTGTATGAAAAAAGAAAAAACAGTTCTCGTGTTTGGCGTTTTCGATCTGCTCCACCCAGGGCATGGGTACTTTTTAAAAACCGCGGCAAAGAAAGGGAGTCTGATCGTGGTCGTTGCCCGAGACAAGGCGGTGTTTACGCTGAAAGGAAGAAAACCGGACCATAGTGAAAAAAAACGACTAACAGCAGTTCGAGCTGTTTCCTGTGTTGCGCGCGCGGTGCTTGGGGACAGCGTGCAGGGGAAATACTCTGCTATAAAAAAATATAAGCCAGATATTGTCTGTCTTGGGTATGATCAAATCGGTCTCGGCAAAGATATCCGAGCTCGCATACGGCAAGGAGAACTTAAAAACATGTGCATCATGACATTACCATCCCATTTTCCGGAGAAATACAGAACCTCATTAGTAAGAAATGAATTAAAAAATAAGTAATAACGTACACCGCAGACCGGTTGCCAGATCGGTCGTCTCGAAACTATGATAATGTCCGATCGGATGTTATCATAGATATATAGTATGCGTGGCGATAAAGCGCTTTTTATCTTAAGGTGTCTCAAAGATGGGGTTATTGATGCCACTGATTTATTTGAGGCGTTTTTGC
>JAGVPS010000099.1 GCA_020052135.1 Minisyncoccota bacterium | reverse complement strand
TCAAGTTCTCTTTAAAAAAAGCATACGGAGTCTTTAGGGTGATGCGGACTTCTTGCTCGCTGATCCGTTCTGCGGATACTCCTTGCCAGGCATTCACGAGCGGAGATCCAGTGTCTGGATTTTGTATGGACTCGATGGTAAATACGACATCGTCGGCGGTGAGCGGCTTCCCGTCGCTCCACAACGAATCTTCCCGGAGCCTTACCGACCATGTTTTTTCTAGAGCGTCAGAGGCAATTTGATCCGCGAGATCTTTCAAAGGGATAAACAGAAGCGAAACAAGATCACGATCTACTTCGTTCTGAGCCGCGACCAGGGGATTAATCGCAATCGGTTGCCCAACCACGCCCTCCGTGTAACTCCCCCCCTCGATGGGAGACATGACCGTTGTCTTGTAAAAAATATTTGCGCCATTGAGGAAGAGAGATAACAGAAATACTATCGATGCATTTTGAAAAATACGCCGCTCTCCCTGTGTCAGCACACTGAATAGTTTTTGGAATTTAGAAAACATTACCAGGTAGTAGAAATGCGGTACGCGCTCTAAAAAAAGAATTTCTTAATAAGCACATGTTGTAATAATTATTATTCCAAGCCGATGCTCAGTGAAGAGAATTTAATCGAAAGAATCTTTATGCAACGAGGTTTAAAAGCGATACCAGCGCAAAAATACCGAGGAGAACGAGTGTCGTAATAAATATAGTTCTTTCTACGCCTCTCCGCGCCTGATAAAACGTACCCTCGCCTCCACCGAAGAGGCCCCCGGCGCCGGACGATCGTTCTTGCATGAGAATAACCCCAATAAGTAAAAGGGAAACGCCAATTTGAATGATTGAGATGAGAGACATATGTTTATGCTGCAGTGGGATGCCACAAGAGAGTTGCTACAAAGTGCGCCGCGGTGATGATCAGTGTTGCTATAAAGAGAGGAGTCAACCCCTCAATAGTAAGGTTTAAAGACCAGATGTCAAGCGCAAAGAGGAGGAGTGCATTGATTACAAGTGTAAAAAGACCGAGCGTGATGAAAATAAGGGGCAAGAAAAGAAGCCGGAGGAGCGGTTTTAAGAAAAATTGGAGCACGGTGAAAAGCCCCGAGAGTATGAGAAACTGAACCGGATCGTGGGTAATGGAAAAACCCGCGATAAAGTAATCGGCGGCAATGAGCCCGCCTGCCGAGGCGATGAAGAGGACTATAATTTTAGTAATGAGTTTCATGGTTTATCTAAGGCGGCGGAGCAAGCTCTCTCCGGTCATTATGGGCGGTTGTGGAAGAGTGAGCAACTCGAGGATGGTGGGGGTAACATCGGACAAAATGCCAGCGGCTTCGCGCTCAATGAGATCCGCATCTTCCTCGGTTTTTGACCGTTCAAATTGTTTGCCGATGAGATAGAGCGGCACAAGATTCGGATCATGCGTTGTTTCAGGATATCCCGTCAGAGGATCAAGCATCTTTTCTACGTTGCCATGATCTGAGGTAATCATGAGAGGCACGTTTTGTAGAAGACAAGCATCCATAATCTTGCCCACACAGTCGTCAACCACCTGGATTCCCTGAAGCGCGGCATCAAAATTGCCCGTATGTCCCATCATATCCGGATTTGCAAAATTAGCCAAGATGAAATTAAACCCCCCGCTGACCACCGACTCGGTAAGGCGCGCGGTAATTTCTCGCGCCATCATTTCAGGCGCTTCGTCATGGCGGGCAACATTTTTTGAGGGGATAAGCACGCGGTATTCGTTCGGAAACGGCGATTCGCGATAGCCGTTGAAAAAATAGGTCACGTGCGCGTATTTTTCGGTTTCCGCGATGCGGAGTTGCACGTAGCCATTGTCTGCAAGCACGGCTCCGAGAGGTTGCTCAATTCGTTCATTTTCTGAAATAACGGGAACCTGGAACGCGTCGGAGTAATGGGTCATGGTTGCAACATACAGATTTTTATATTCCCGGGTCGTAAATTTATCAAAATCCTTCAGGATAAAGGGAGAGGCGATTTGCCGGATACTGTCCTCGCGGAAATCAAAAAATATAACCGCATCATTATCCGCAATACTACCCGCGTCCCTCTGGAGTATTACGGGTTCGATAAACGTATCGTTTAATCCCTTAGCATATTGTTCGACGATCTTTTCATGCACGTCTGTAGTCGCCGACCCCTCGCCAATGAGCGCTCGGTATGCTTTTTCAGTACGATCCCAGTGTTCGTCCCGGTCGAGCGCATAAAACCTGCCGGAAAGGCTCGCGAGTTCTCCGAGAGCTTGTTCTTTAGCAATTACCGCCACCCGCGCAAGGAGGTTTTCAACGGATTTTGGACGGCTGTCTTTGCCGTCTGCAAAAAAGTGAAAATTGAGCCGCGGCACACCTGCTTCGCGCGCGGCCTTGATGAGCGCTTCTACATGGCCTAAAGACGCGTGAACATTTCCCTCGGTCAAGAGCCCGACGAGGTGCACCGCCCCGCTATTCCGTAGCGCATGCGCGAATGCTTTTTGGAGCGCCGGTTGTTTGAAAAATGACCCTTTTTGAATCTCAAGCGTGATGCGGGGATAGTGCTGATATATAACTTTCCCGGCGCCGATCGTGAGGTGCCCCACTTCACTGTTACCTTCTTCCTCCCAGGGGAGGCCGACTGCAATTCCTGAAGATTGGAGCGCTCCCGACAGGTAGTGCGTTTTAATATGCGCTATGCGCGCGGGCTTTCCGATAAAAAGCGGGTTCGAGTGGTTTTTTTCTCCGATGCCCCATCCGTCTAAAATAAGCAGTACGAGCGATTTCTTGTCTGTTTCCATGCTGTTCATTATAGCAAAGCCGCAGTTTTTCAACCTAGCGCCTGAATAGCCGCGAGGAGAGTCAAAATTTTATTACACGGTGTTCGATCAACGCATGAGTTTTGACAGCTCGCGGAAAGCTGGGGTACAATGAAACCATCGAAAAAGTATCTATGCTATTAACTTCATTACTTACTAACCTCGTTCCCAAAGAATTCATTATGCCGAAGAATTTGGCGGACGAATACATACATGACTCTATCGCCCCTGATAGTGGGACTTCTCGCGCTGGGAGGCGTCGCGCTCGGGTATTTTGTTCGAGTTATTCTCGCGTCTCAGAAAAGCACCTCGCTTGAGCACAAATTAAAATTACAGATTGAAGAGGCGAAAACAGACGCCAAGGGTATTTTACTTGACGCGAAAGATAAAGCGGCGGCGCTCCTCGAGGAAGCAAAACGGGAGGAGAAGGAACGAGAAACCCTTCTCCGACGTGAGGAAGAGCGCCTGCGCAAGAAAGAAGAATTTATTGATAAACAAAGCTTGCATCTTCAAACGAAGCAAGGAGAGTTAGATAAGGCCGTGCAAAATCTTGAGGGTATAAAGCACGAGGCAGAGAATACCCGAGCAAAAGCTTTGGGCGAGCTTGAGCGCGTAGCAGGGCTTACCAAAGAGATGGCAAAAGAAGCAATGTTTAAAGAGCTTGAGACTCAATATCGGGACGATATTATTCGCAGCGTACAGCGCCTTGAGCGGGAAAAAGAAACCGAAACTGAGAAGCGGGCGATTGATGTGATTACCACCGCGCTCCATCGGTATGCGCGTTCGCATGTCGCAGAAATTACAACGTCGACATTCACACTTCCCAATGAAGATTTAAAGGGTAAAATCATTGGTCGCGAAGGGCGGAATATCCGGACCTTGGAACGGCTGACCGGAGTTGAAATCATCGTGGATGAAGCCCCCGACTCAATCGTATTTTCCTCTTTCGATCCTTTGCGGCGAGAAATCGCGAAAGTTGCCATGGAGAAGCTTATCAAAGATGGCCGTATCCAGCCCGCGAAAATCGAGGAAAAAGTTGAAGAAGCTAAATCTGAGCTTACAAAACGTATGCAGCAGATCGGAGAGCAAGCCGCGTTCGATGTCGGCATATTGGATTTCCCTAAGGAAATTTTACAGCTCTTGGGGCGGCTTCATTTTAGAACAAGCTACGGACAAAATGTCCTCGTACATTCCGTGGAAATGGCGCACGTGTCCGCGATGCTCGCGGCAGAGCTTGGCGCAAATATTGAAATCGCCAAGAAGGGTGCATTGGTCCACGATATCGGCAAGGCGATCAGCCATGAAGTCGAGGGCACGCACGTAGAGCTTGGCAGGAAAATCCTAAAAAAGTATGGCGTGGACGAACGCGTCATTAGAGCGATGGAATCGCATCATGAAGAGTATCCATTCTCAACTCCGGAGTCGTTCATTGTAACAGCTGCTGACGTGCTCTCTGCGGCTCGCCCCGGGGCTCGGCGAGATACGGTAGAAAATTATCTGAAGCGACTTGAAGAACTTGAAAAGATTGTGAATAGCTTTGCAGGGGTTAAGCATTCCTACGCGCTTTCTGCCGGCAGGGAAATACGCGTCTTTGTCGTGCCGGAAAAAGTGGATGATTTTGGCGCCCTTCAAATGGCAAAAGATATTGCTTCTAAGATACAGTCTGAAATGAAATATCCTGGCGAAATCAAGGTAAATGTTATTCGGGAGATGCGTGCGGTAGAGTTTGCCAGGTAGTCGTACTCTTGGTTTTGCTTACGTTTTCCGTATTTGTTATACTAACCCTAAGAAAGTTGTACAAAAGGTCGAGCGTTAGCAAAGTAATTTGTAAATGGTAATTCCATAAACCAATTACTAGTTTCTAGTTACCAATTACTTACCCACATGAAAAAGGACGGATTAGTAGATGCGGTCATGAAAGCCGCTAATATCGGGACTAAAAAGCAATCGCAAGAAGCAGTTGAGGCTTTGTTTGATACGATTATGAAGTCTTTGGGCCGCGGCGAAGAGGTTGCGATCACGGGGTTTGGCACATTCCGCGTTGTGAAACGCGCCGCACGGCAGGGTCGGAATCCTAAAACCGGAGAGACGATTCAGATCGCCGCCTCGGTAAAGCCCAAGTTCCGAGCAGGAAAGCTCTTAAAGGAAGCAGTTAAGTAACAAACGCTTTTTGCTTTATATAACAAAAAACCCGGTTTGTGCCGGGTTTTTTGTTTAAGTAATTTTAACGGGAAGATTTTCTATTGAGAGAATCCGTAAGCTCGATGAAGTTTTTATATGCTTCTCTGGTTTCTTCTAGTGACTGATCGGCGAGTTCACTAATCGTTGGTTCGGGAACCACCTTTTCCATTATCGCCTGCTCCGCCTCAGAAGTTTTAGTAAGTGGCGCCTGCTCTTCTGTGCGGGGGAGTAAGTATGCTGATAATTTCTCGCGAGCAAGAAGTGCGGTTCCTCGCGCGCGCGACAGATGTGTTGCCGCCTCACGAAGGAGATTTGTGCGAAGGAGCGTTTCTGCTTTTGTGCTTTTTGCGCGCCTAACTGCAGTGGTTAATTTTTCAGACCGATCATGTGCTTTCACGAGTATCTCCTCTACGTGGAGCGTCACGAGCATTTCAACCGCCTTTCTAACGTCCACGTTGTAGCTCGACTCGCGCTTCTCCTCAAACTGCCCGGCGAGCCCGCGAATATCCCCGATAGTTTCGGTTGCCGCGAGCACCTCTCGGAGCGCCTCAAAGTATTTTTTATACTCCTTGAGATTGGCGGTTAACTCTTTGCGGAGCGGTACAAAAACTCTATGTTGCCCTTCGAGCGCAAGCCCTTCGAGATTCGAAAGTACGTCTTCTGTTTCCAGGATTGAAAGAGAGAGCAGATTTGAAAAAGCGGTTTTTTTGAGCACGCGTTCCTTTTCTGCCTTTTCCTCTGGGGAAAGCGCGGCGCTTTGTACATCCTTGATATCGCTTAAGTTTTCAATGACTGCCTCGCGAGCCGCTTTGACGGCATCCGATTGGGCGTGCGCGAGAGGGCTTCCCAAGAGTCCCATAAGAGCAAAAAAAGCGACAGCTTTTGAAAAGGAGTGCTTCATATACTAGAACACTCGCCCCTCAAGAATGATATTGAGCGCCTCATTATTAGTTTCACTGTTTTTGAGGCTTTCCACCATGAGCGCTATCTCATCTGCTGATTGGGTAAAATATTCCGCTTTACCCAGCTCAATTTGAAATTCAAGAGAAGCGGCCTCAGAAAGAAGTTCATTATTTGCCCGCGTGGCGCCGCCCGGCATGACACCCCCCCAATTTGAAAGACTGCCTAGGGCGATAAATACAAATACGGCTGCAAGTCCCAGCGCGAGGCTAAATTTCATGTTTTCCAAAAATTCACGGCGGATGGTTTCCGGAAACGAAGGCTGTTTTTGGGTACGAGAAAGAATCAGCCCCAGTGATTGCTCGCGGAAACTCTCGGACGGATGGATATTTCGTCCGGGGCGGAAGAAGTTTTTCAGTTGTTCATCGTGAATATCCATGGCGTAATTATGCGGTTTCGGGTTCGGTTTCTTGAGTAACGATTCGTTTTAAGGCTTGTATGGCCCGGTGTTGAATGAGCCGCACCGCCCCCTCGCTCTTTTTTAACGCGGCGGCGATTTCAGCATGAGAGAGATCTTCAATAAATTTCATTATGAGAACATCCTGCTGGTCGTGTGAAAGCGCTTTTAAGGCGCCTTTTATTTTTTGTAAATTCAGATCCCCGTCAATCCGTTCCTCGAGTCCATGTGAAACGCTCACGAATTCTGCGTCTACGGTTTCGATATTCGCGTAATTTTTTTGTACCCGATAGAAATCAATGACTCGATTGCGGGCAATCTGGTAGAGCCAGCTCGAAAAGGGGAACCCTTGCGATTTATAGCGGTACAGATTTTGCCATGCCGCGAGAAACACCTCATGAGTCAGGTCCTCCGATTCCTCTCGGCCATTTACCTTCATATAGATGAAGCGGTAAATAGGGGGAACGTAGTGATTGTAGAGCAATCCAAAAGACCCAGTATTGCCTTGTTTTGCTTCTTCAATTATGCGTAATTCACCTTCTAACATAAGGAAACGAATAGGAAACCCTTTAGTTACGAGCTTTTTGAAGCTCAGGCCCCTATCCTCACGTCTGCCATTATAACTCGATTTAGGGTTTTTGGAAGGTTAAACCCGAAAAAGTCTAATTGCAGAGCGGGATAATGAATGCTTGCCCGCCGAAGCTCTAGCGGGGGAGAGACGTTAGTACCTATGGGACGGAGAATGAAATGCGGTTTTTTCGTATCAAACTTCTCGCGGGTTTAATTTCTCCAAAAGATCTGTTTATGGGGAATCGTAGAAATTTCTTCCGGTTTTTAGTGCATCAAAATAACTAGGGATGGTAATCCAAAGAGGCTGGGGCAAGTGATTAATATCATACCAATCCCACCCTTCGCATTTTTCCGGTTCCATAAGCTTAGGCTCTCCATTTTTCCAATCAGCGATAAAGGCTATGTCGGCGTAATGTCTGCCGCCATCTTGTAGATTCAGGAGTCGTAAGAAGCGAACATTATCAATCTCGATATTTGTCTCTTCTCTCGTCTCGCGCTTAGCGCATTCAATCATTGACTCGCCAAAATCCAGGTGGCCTCCTGGCCAGGCATAGCATCCGCCCCCCCGTGGCCCTTTGCGTTTGCCTAACAAAACTTTACTCTCCTTAAAAATCATTACTCCAATTCCGACCCTTAATCGTTGTTCTTCCATGTTATTTGGAATTTCTTATTCTCTTCTTCTGTCGGAAAGTAGAATCTGCATTTGCAAGCCTATTTCTAATTCTGGAGCGGGTGACGGGATTCGAACCCGCGAGCCTTCACCTTGGCAAGGTGACGTGCTACCGCTACACCACACCCGCAATGCGTATATACTAAAGATTCTTACTTAATAAATCAATTCAAATAATCTTAGTGATAAAAAATATCCACAGATGCGAATCTTCTATTGTGGAGGCGATTCACTTGGTCCATTTGTGTAAGGCATCTCGGTTGGTCCCTGAAAGCCCTCATCAGTTGGGGCAACGGTTTTCTCCGCGCCGGTCATTAGGAAATAAAGAACCATGACCGTGATGATAACGAGCGTCCCGATGAGTACCTTCATAAGAATCATATAACTACAAATTAGAGAAAGATTCAAATGGTTTCAAGTGTCGATTCCTGGGGAGATTCTTTGAAATTTTTTCTTTCCTACTTTTACAAAATGATTCCCGCCTGCGTTAAAACTTTTTTGCTGGGTTCTGCTCTCAACGAGCAGGGCGGCGGGACTGGCCTCTATTTTTTGCAAGGGAATGGCGGAATTCCCCCCACACCCCCCTTCCGCCATTCCCTTGCTCGGACGGACGGGATTTTTGATGACGATTTCAAAATTGGCACCCTCGGCAGGATTCGAACCTGCAAGTCCTCGTTAGAACCGAGGCAGTTTATCCGTTAGCTTACGAGGGCAAGATAAAGAAACGCACAAGTGCGTTGAACAATCTTTATCTTCTTTTCCTCGTAAGCGAAAACATAGCTGTATGTTAGCAAAAACAGAGAAGCCCTGCAATGCAGGGCTTCTGCCGAGGGTGCGCCGGTCGTTCGCCATCTCATCCAAGCCGGACAGCAATTTTATCCTGCGGAAAATTCTCAGGCGATCAGGCTCTAACTACTGGGTCGCTTTTTCGAAGTACCCGTTATCTGCGTCGTCGTCCATGCTTCTGGGACAGTGCGCTCCCTGCTACGGATTTTACCCGTGGAGATGAACGCCCGCTCCGCAAAAGTCTGCTCGCTTTGGTAGCGACTCGGCGACTTGTTGTTTTTCTGTGGGCCATAGAATTATCCTACTTTCTGATTACATGACGGACCACAT
>JAGVPS010000108.1 GCA_020052135.1 Minisyncoccota bacterium | reverse complement strand
CTCTGGGAAGTTTTTTAAACGTCCTCTCATTACGGTATGATCCTGACCGCACGATTTTTAGGAATAAGAGTCTCTTAGGGCGATCGCACTGCCCTGGGTGCCATACACAACTTCGCTGGTATGAGCTTATACCGCTCGTAAGTTTTTTTGTGCAGTGGGGACGCTGTCGTTCGTGTAAAGCTCGTCTTTCAGCGCAGTATCCGCTCGTAGAAATTCTTACCGGCGTTCTCGTCGCGGCTATTCCTATCCGGCTTTCTGCTCTCTATATATATGAGCTTCGGATGACCGAGTCCACTGCATGGTTTTTATTAATTACGGGTATCTATGTGCTTATGGCGCTCACTCTTGTTTTTCTTTCGGCTGTTGATGCGCGGTTAAAGCTCATTCCCAATCAATCGAATGTGCTTATCGGGGTGATGGGAGTGTTAGGCATAGCAACTGCGCTCTTTTTTAATTTACCCGATACGTCATTTCTTGCTCACTATGGTTTGCTGTTTGGTTTTCAGGATCACCTTGTCCTCCGTCACCTTGTCGGAGCTCTTTTTGGTATTGGTTTTTTTGGGGCGATCGTGCTCTTCTCTCGAGGGCGAGGCATGGGTATAGGCGATGTGAAGCTTGCAGGAGTTTTAGGGCTTTTCTTCGGGTGGCCGGATGTCGCGCTTATATCGTTCATTGCATTTATTCTCGGGAGTATTTTCGGTATACTGGTATTGATACGCGGGACAAAGACTATGAAGTCGGCGGTTCCCTTTGGTCCCTTTATCGCGGTAGCTGCCATAGCAGTTTTTTTCTGGGGAGAAGTTTTTATGCGATGGTACTTTACTCTTTTTCCATGACTAAAAAAAATGACCCTATCCCGAGCGTAGCCGAAGGACTTGTCCCGAGCGTAGCCGAGGGATTCACTCTCATTGAGTCGCTAGTAGTCATTGCGGTAACGACTATTCTTTTCGGTTCACTCATCTTTTCTTCCCATGGAGGACAAGCGCAGATTGCGTTTTTTAAGGAGGAGTCAACATTGGTGGGGGTACTGCTCCAGGCGCGCTCATTTGCGCTCGATGCATTTCAGCCCACGCTTCAGCCCTCTCCGGGAAATCCGAATTACCCAGCACTTTCGGTGACCGAGCGCGTGTGCGCGTGGGGGGTACATGTGGATCCGATTGGAGGACAATACATTTTATTTCGCGATCTTGATCCGGCTGGTCCGGGTGCGAACTGTGCAGGCGCCTCAAAAGACTATACCGTGGGGAGCGATGAGGCATTTCAAGTTTTTGATGTCGACAAGTCTCTTGTGATTACCTGTGCGGGCATCCCTCCGGGAAGTTGCCAGTCAACGGTAGCTGTTGATATTTTGTTTACTCCGCCGACTCCGAAGGTTTCTTTTGCGCCTGATCCGGGGAACTCTGGTACGTCGTTTGTTATAGAACTTGAACTACTTGATGGAACAAGAAAGTCGGTCATAACCGTCACCAAAGGTGGTAGTGTTAATGTGAACTAGATATTCATGCAAATCAAAAAATATCTTTTCATGAGGCGAGGAGAAATGATGGTTGAGCTTTTGATCTCGATCTCTATTGTAGTAGTGAGTCTTCTTGGTATTTTCACGCTCGTGAATCGTGCGCTTAGCTTGAATCGCGTGAATGCCGAACAGTATATCGCGACCTATCTCGCCTCGGAGGGTATTGAGGTTGCAAAGAACATTTTTGACCGAGGATTTTTACTTGAGTCCGCGAACAATCCGGGGAGTAAAGAGTTCTACAGCGCTACTGACTTTGCCGCGCTTGCGCCAGGAGTGTATCAAGTAAATTTTGATAGCAAAACTTTTACTCCGGCATGCTCGTTTCCTGTCGGAGGGCCCACCGAAGGAGCAGTGCGAAAACTTTTTAAACCAGAATCAGGATGCGGAGACTTCATTCAATTTGATGAAAGTGCTGGTGGCATATATGGCTATAACTTAGGTACGAGTGCTCTGATAACCAAATTTAAACGGCTAATTATCATTGACGCGCCAGACGAATACAATGTTCTTGGCAATTATAAAGACTTACCCGCCCCTCTTGAATTTAGAATAACATCCGCAGTCGGCTGGGAGTCGCGCGGGGGATCATTCGTGGTCCAGCTTCAAGACCATTTTTTGCCGTGGAGAATACCATAGAAAAAAATTCCTAATTTCCAATATCTAATTTCTAATGAAAAACAAATTTCCAATTACCAATTACCCTGCCTCGCCGGCAGGCGGGCAATTACCAGTTACCCGCCGCTCCGGTTTTACTATCGTCGAGCTTTTGGTTTCGATGGGAATTTTTGTGAGCGTCTTGGGAATGGTGGTGGGAATTTTTATCGGCTCGCTTCGCGCGGAGCGGAGCCTGGTTGGGTTTATGGCTATCAATGACAACGTGAGCTTGGCGCTTGAACAAATGGCGCGTGAGATCCGCACCGGCGAAGATTTTTCCGTTTCTGGAAGCGCGCTTATCTTTACTAATGCGCAGAGCGATACGATTGCTTATGGTCTCTCAGTAGACGGCATACTTGAGCGTGGAGTGTGCTTTTTGGAAGGAAACTGCGCAGACATTTCTAGCTTTGGTGATTTTGTTGCTTTAACAGGAAATAAGGCGGTTGTTGACCGTCTCTCTTTTGTAGTGGATGAAGGAACCGGAGGAGACCCCTGGCCTCTGCGCGTTACTATTCGGCTTGGCGTAAAGTCAGCGTCTTCCGATACGTATGGCGGCCGCACAGATATCCAAACAACGGTCAGCGCGCGAGGAAACTAAACATATGGCACTAATTACTAATTACCAATTACTAATTACCAAAAATCGGAATGGGCAGATCATGCTCTTCACGGTGCTTGTTATTTCCGCGCTTTTTTTGAGCGTGACCGCGATTGCGGGGCTTCTCATGAACTACCAGTTGCGGCAGGTGACAAACATTGCGGATGCCGCTAAGGCGGTTTTTGCCGCGGATGCCGCAACAGAACGCGCGCTCTTTGTGGTGTTTCGGTGCAACGGCGGTTCGCCGGTTGTTCCTGGCGGATATCCCGGGAATGATCTTAAGGATTCTGGTTTTTGCGATGCTCTCGCGAAACAATTTGCCGATGACCAAACTCCGCCCGTGCTCCCCGAATTTTTTAACAACGCCACCTATAAGCTTATTATAGAAACCGATTGCGGTTCGGGTACGCATGTTCCGACTGCGGACATCTCTACTGCAGATTGTATTAAGGCCGCGGGGCAGGCAGGTAAATCAACGCGCGCGTTCGGCATCTTTTTCTAAAAAATCTTTTGCACTTTAAAATTTCTTTGAAATACTATGATAACGTCCGATCGGACGTTATCATAGTATTGTTCTTTTACTTCAACTATTTCTTAGCGCGGTCGCAAGAAAGGATAATAATGGGCTTCATGAACCGTTTTCTTTTTGAAGCTTTGCTTTATACTTGATGCATGCACAAAGAGAGAGCAAAAGAGCGTATCCGCGAACTTCGAGTCGCTATTAACCGATATCGTGAAGCGTATCACGTGCGCGATGAGTCGCTTATTTCCGATGAAGCGCTTGATAGCTTGAAAAAAGAATTGTTTGATTTGGAACAGCAATTTCCTGATCTCATAACAACGGATTCGCCCACCCAGCGGGTAGGCGGAGCTCCTTTGGAGGAATTTAAGAAGGTACGTCACGAAACGCCGATGATATCCCTGAATGACGCGTTTTCCGAGGAGGACGTACGCGCGTGGTTTACGCGGCTTGAAAATTTTTTAGATAACAAAGTACCGCCTACATTTTATTGCGAACCGAAAATTGATGGGCTTGCGATCGAGCTTGTGTATGAAGACGGAGTGTTTATGCAAGGGTCTACGCGCGGCGATGGCATGGTGGGGGAGGATGTAACGCAGAATTTGAAAACAGTTGACGCCATTCCTCTTCGGTTGAAAGCCGAAAATGAAAAAATAAGAATTCCCAAACGATTAGTAGTCCGCGGCGAAGTATTTTTGACGAAAAAAGACTTTGCACGAATCAATGCCGAGCAGGAAAAGAAAGGATTGAAAGCCTATGCAAACCCGCGGAATGTAGCGGCGGGGTCCGTGCGCCAGCTTGATTCGAAGATTATGGCGTCCCGCAAACTCGATTCATATCAATATGGCATTGTAACGGAGCTGGGGCAAAAAACTCACGCTGAAGAGCATGAACTGTTGAAGTCGTGGGGATTTAAAACCAATCCGGACACCAAAGAAGTCCGTTCCTTAGAGGAAGTTTTTGCTTATCGCGAGATGATTGGAAAAAAACGCGAGAAACTGCCGTATGAGATCGATGGAGTGGTTATAATTGTGAATAGTAATGCGGATTTTGTGGCAGGCGGGGTAACGGGCAAAGCCCCGCGGGGAGCCATCGCCTTTAAGTTTGGCGCAAAAGAAACAACGACGATTGTCGAGAGCATCAAAGTCCAAATTGGCCGGACTGGCGTTTTGACTCCGCTTGCGAATCTTCGGCCCGTGCGGGTGGGTGGCGTGACTATTTCTCATGCAACGCTTCACAATGAAGATGAAATTAAGCGTCTCGGACTAAAAATAGGAGACACGGTTATTGTGTCGCGCGCCGGAGACGTTATCCCAAAAATTATTAAGGTGTTGCCGGAACTTCGTACGGGTAAAGAAAAAGCATTCCATTTTCCCTCGAAGTGTCCATTTGACGGATCGCCTCTTGCTCGGGATGGAGTGCTTATCCACTGCTCGAATTCTTCCTGCGGAGCGCGTCAGAGAGAATCGCTCTACCACTTTGTTTCTCGGGGCGCGTTTAATATCGAGGGGTTGGGGCCAAAGATTATTGACCGGTTCATTGACGAAAGTCTTATCGCGGATGGCGCGGATATTTTTGATGTTAAAAAAGGAGATATAGAAGTATTGGAGCGGTTTGGAGAAAAGTCAGCCGAAAATATTATTTCCGAAATCGAGGCAAAGAAACATATCACGCTTCCCAAATTTATTTTTGCATTAGGCATTCTCCACGTAGGAGAGGAGACGGCAATCGCCCTTTCTGGCGTAATTTCTAAACCAACAATAAAGCCAAAGGATGTTTTTGAATACTTTAGCCACGTTACATTAGACGATTTACAAAAAATCAAGGACATTGGTCCGCGGGTTTCCGAGAGCATCTTTCAATGGTTTCACAATAATAAAAATGAAAGACTGATGGAAAAGCTTGATCGTGCAGGAATCAAAATTGCCAGTTACCCTGCCTCGCCGGCAGGCGGGCAATTACCGGTTACCGCCGGAAAGCTTTCCGGCGCCACTTTTGTCCTCACGGGTACGCTTGCGTCACTTTCACGCGAAGAGGCAAAAGAAAAAATCCGCGCGTTGGGCGGCGATGTTTCAGAAACCGTAAGCACAAAGACGAACTATGTAGTAGTAGGGAATGAACCAGGATCAAAAGCAGAAAAGGCGAAGCGATTGGGAGTGCAAATTTTGAACGAAGAGCAATTCTTGAAAATAATAAAATAATGAAGAAATACCAGCAGGCAGAGCGAAGTCCCGCACCAAGCTTTGCTTTGGTGCGTGGGCAAAAAAGCTCGGCATTACAATACTCGAAGAACCGGAGTTTTTGAAATTGATTGCTCGCTAACATATCCACATCGTTTTTTTGCGGATAATTTTCATAAGTGCTATAGTTTTCATTAACCTGCAGTGCTAGGGAGAAACCTGGTTGCAGGTCACAAGGCGACGGAGGTCAATCATGACCACCAGGCGGCGTTTCAGCGAGTTCATCGAGGTCACGCGCGACACCTCGACGGCCTGAAGATCGAGAGCCTTCGGTCTTTGGCAAGTGGGTTCGTGGGGCGGCACGGCTTGCCCCACGAACCCACCCTAATATCTATATTGCAGGAAAACCCCTATGTAAGGGGTATTTTATATTCTCAATATGGCAAACCTTCGCCTATAAAGGTTAGTACCCAGGGGGCTTGACATATATTTCGCAATACTATATCATTTAAAGCAAGCTCTTCGACATAGGTTAGTAATAACCGATCAGTCGACAGCACACCGCATTGTTTCGGGATTGGGGTTTTCGCGAGCGGCCCCATTCGTTTTTCTGCGTTCGCAATTCCTCATGGAGACTTCACATGAAGCTCTTCAAGTTCCTGGGCG
>JAGVPS010000047.1 GCA_020052135.1 Minisyncoccota bacterium | reverse complement strand
TGGTGCTTTTGATGCGATTGCCCCTATGATATACCCGTCTCATTACTATCCCGGATCGCTCGGTTTTAAAAACCCCGCGGAGCACCCGTATGAGATTGTCTTTAACTCCGTGCATGAAGCAGTAAAACGTTTGCAGATGTATAACGCGAAGCAAGCCGAGATTGCGGCTTCTTCAACGCTTGCCGCAACGCTCGACCCGAACCTGATACCAAGTACAATTCGACCCTGGCTCCAGGACTTTGATCTTGGCGCGGATTATACGGCCCCTATGGTGCGGGCTCAAATACAGGCAGTATATGACGCGGCATCTAGCAGTCCCAAACTTATTTCAGGTTGGATGCTCTGGAACCCTTCAAATGTGTATACTAAGGAAGCGCTGGAGGCAGCTATTAGCGAATAGGGTATAGCGATTAGGGTAGAATAAAACCCTAGACCCTACTCAAATGTTCGAAGCCAAACTTGATCAATATACCGGCCCCTTGGATAAACTCCTCGAGCTTATCGAGGAGAAAAAACTTGAGATTACCTCGCTCAGCTTATCTACGGTTACGCTTGATTTTTTGAACTATCTGAAAGAACAAGGCGGATCAGTTGCTCCTGATCTGCTCTCTGATTTTTTAGTGATTGCGGCAAAGCTCGTGCTTATTAAATCTAAAACCTTGATTCCTGAGTTAGAGCTCGATACAGACGAGGAAGCTGACATACGCGACCTTGAAACGCGGCTCAAGCTGTACCGCGAATTTTCCGCGCGAAGCGGAGGGAAAGCGCGCGCGCTTGCCGAAGCTTGGCGCGCATCCCGTATTATGGTTTCTCGGCCGTTTCTGGTTGGTTTTGCGGAAAGCGGGCAGTTTTATCCCGGGGAACATCTCACGCTTTCCGCGCTCACGGGAGCGCGAGAACGAATTATTAAAAACCTCAGAGAGTTTTTGCCGGAAGTTAAAAAGGTGCAGAGCATTATTATAAAGCTCGAAGACAAAGTTCAAGAACTCATGGAACGATGCGCAAAAGCTGTCGAACACGCATTTAGTACGCTTGCGAAGGATCGTCCGCGAGCGGAAATAGTGGTTCTTTTTCTTGCTATCCTGCATCTTTTAAAAGCAAAAACGATCAGCGTTCGCCAGGGCGAACCCTTCAGTGATATAATTTTAAAACGCATATGATACCCATGAATGAAGACCATTCCGAAATTATAGAAGAACTTTCCGGAGATATTGAGGCAATTCTTTTTGTGCACGGAGAGCCGATGCAGACGGACGCGCTTATGAAAATCATTAGGGAAGCGCCGGGTGCCGATAAAAAGATAACCTCTTCCGCGGTGGAATCCGCGCTTACGTTTCTCGACCAGCGACTGCGAGACGCGAAGAGCGGTTTAGTACTCGTACGCGGAGAAGGGAAGGTGCAACTTGCCACAAGACCACAGGCAAAAAAGTTCATCGAACATATGGTTAAGCTGGAGATAAATGAAGAACTCACTCCCGCATCCTTGGAGACGCTTGCCATTATTGCGTATAGCGGACCTATCACGCGAAGCGGAATAGATTATATTCGAGGAGTTAACTCCTCTTTTATTCTCCGGGCGTTGCTCATTCGCGGTCTTATTGATCGAGCGCCACAGAGAGAGCGCGCAAACACCTACGAATACACGCCAAGCATATTGCTTTTAAAGCATTTGGGACTCACGCGAAAAGAGTCGCTCCCCGAGTATCTTGAATTTCAAGAAGTGGTAAACGCAATAAAACTCACGCCCCCTCATTAATATACGTGCGCATGACAAAATTTAACGTGCAAAGTTTTCTTTTTGCGTTTATCGTGCTTATCTTTGCGGTTATGGGTAGGCGCGGATCGCATGACGCGTCTCTGGTCACGAGTCCTCATATAGTTTCCCGCACGAGCCTCGCGGAGGCAAGCGTGCCGTTTATGGCAGAGTCTGAACATTTAGAGTCTCCTCATTCTCGCGCTGTGCCAGAGTCAGCGGAAGCGGCAGTCGAAGGATTACCGAGAAAAAGCAAGGTTCCATTTATTGACCTCGGCATCAGTGCCAAAAGTATTCTCATACAGGAATTGAATGTGACTACGCCCCTCTACGCGTCCGGGGAACGCGAGCGGTGGCCGCTTGCTTCAATCACGAAACTAGTAAGCGCGCTTGTCGCGCGTGATATGTTTGACGCTGAAACCTTAATTGGCATAACGCGGGAGGCAGTAGAAACTCCCGGAACTTCGGGGTTTTTTAAAGAGGGGGAAATTTTTACCACTCACGATCTCATAAAAGCCGCGCTTGGCATATCGAGCAACGATGCCGCAGAGGCGCTTGCGCGCGGGGCAGGATACAACACTTTTATCGAGGCCATGCAGAAGAAAGCTGAGCATATTGGCATGGTTCGCACCTCGTTTTTTGATCCGACCGGCCTTTCGTCGCTCAATCTTTCAACCGCCGAAGACCTTGAAAAATTAACCTCCTATATCCTCAAAGAAGCGCCCGACCTTTTTCTTATCACACGCACGCCAAATATTTTCATAACCGAACAAACAACAGGCAAGGGGCGCCTGATTCAAAACAACAATCTTTTCGCGGGCGAGCCATGGTTTGTGGGCGGCAAAACTGGCTATACTGATGATGCGCAGGGAAACCTTCTCTCGATTGTTTCATACGGCAACCGTAGGTTTATGGTAGTGATTTTGGGAAGCACCGATCGATACGAGGAAACAAAAAAAACATTGGAGTGGATTCAATCCTACTATCTATAATCAAACCCATGCTCATTCTTGAAGTAGTAAGGGTTCTTACGCTTTCTATCGTTTCCTTTACCGTGGCCTGCGTGGCAACGCCTGCGTTTACTAAGTTACTCATTCGGTTCAAAGCGGCAAAACAAATACGACGAAGCGGCGCAACTCCTATTTTTTCAGAACTCCACAGCGGCAAAGAAGGAACCCCTACTATGGGCGGAGTCATTGTGTGGGGAACAGTGCTGAGTATCGCGTTAGCGCTCTTTCTTTTGAGTAAAATTTTTGATGGCGTATTTAGCTACTTTGATTTTATCAATCGAGCAGAAACGTATCTGCCTCTCGCGACGATGGTCATTGCGGGAATATTGGGTCTTCTCGACGATGCTCTAGGCGTTATGCGCATCGGACCACACGGCGGGGGACTCAAGGTCAGCCAGAAGCTCATACTCTATTTTTTCGTTGCCCTCTTGGGCGCGCTCTGGTTCTATTACCGGCTCGAGTGGGACACCATTTCCATTCCTTTTATTGGTAATTTGTTTATTGGATGGTGGTATATTCCGCTCTTTATTTTCATTATTGTTGCCACAGCGCACTCCGCAAACATTACCGATGGCCTTGATGGACTTGCGGGGGGGGTTATGCTGTTTGGGTTTATCGCTCTTACCGTGGTCGCCTTTGTCTTAGGACGCTTTCATCTGGCAACATTTGGCGGCGTTGTGATCGGGGCGCTCCTCTCATTCCTGTGGTTTAATATTTATCCCGCTCGATTTTTTATGGGAGACACTGGCGCGATGTCGTTAGGTATCACGATGGGCGTGATTGCAATGCT
>JAGVPS010000007.1 GCA_020052135.1 Minisyncoccota bacterium | reverse complement strand
GGACATTATCACGTTGGAGTGACAAAACACCTCCAAACCTTGCGTAATTAAAGAAATTGTGTTAAGGTAGTTCCAAGAAATCCATAGTGGGTTTCTAAAGAGTTCTTTGATAAAAAGGAGGTTTCAAATCATGAAAGAGAAAATCACTCCCCATCTGCAACGTAAGATTCGTGATGGTAGCAACGCCATTGCGTCTCAGTTCCAAGTGCAGAGCACTTTAGGCGATAACGTCACCCCGAACGATCCTCTCGGAGAAGAAACTCTCTTTTCGCCTGCCAAAGGAATCGTTCACAAGTATCCAAACCGGGTACTTTGGAAAACGACTTATCATTGCGCCGCTCACTGCCAATTCTGCACAAGAATTAGGCAAATTGGCTCTCCTGATGGCGATCTGGAAGACGCCGACATCATATCGGCGCTCTGCTATATTCAATCTCACCCCGAGATTGACGACGTTATTCTCAGTGGTGGAGATCCGCTGGTCGTCCCGCAAACGTCGATGCGTATCATCGCCGGACTGAGGAACATTCCCTCGGTTCGAGTTGTCCGCATCGGCACGCGGCTACCGATCCACTCTCCAAAGAGCATCGGCTCTCCGCAAGTGAAGATGGTCTTTAGGGAGCTTCAGGCGTGCGCTGACAACTTCCAGACGTACGTGCTCGTCCATGTCAACCATCCCGATGAGCTTGATTACGAGGTCGTTGACGCAATTCGGACGATATGCGCGCACAGCTTTCCTATTTTGTCTCAAACGGTCTTCTTGAAGAACGTGAACGACAAAGAGGATGTCCTGGAAGAACTGTTTAAGAAGCTCTACTACATGGGTGTCGTCCCGTACTACATCTACCGGTGCGATTATGTAAAGGGGCTTGAACAGTTTGTCTGCGATATCGTGCGAGAGCGCGAGATCATGACCACGCTTCACAAGCGCATGTCTGGCATCGCGTTGCCGCAGTACATTATAGATGTCGAGGGAGTGGGCAAGATTCCGGTCCCGCTCGGCTTCTGGGATGTGCCCGACATCACGCGCTGTCGAGACTACCAAGACAAGATCGTCCAACTCTAGAAAGGAGGTAAAAAGATGAGGATATTAATTCTCTATAATGTTGCCACCGCGATAAAAAAGGGCGACGAACTGGACATGATTTGCGAACAGGAAATCCGGATCATCGTTCCGCTCGTGTCAACGCTCTTGCGAGCCAGAGGATACGAAGTTGAGACCCTCGAGGCGAGCTACTCGTTGTGGGAGGACATGAAGGCGAAAAAAGGTTCATTCGATCTAGTTCTCAATCTGGCGGAAGCGTTCGGGGGTACCAACAGCAACGAAGTGCTGGTGCCGACCATGCTTGAGGCGCTTGAGATTCCCTTCACCGGAGCGACGGCGCGCAACATGACTCTCACGTTGGACAAGGCACAGACAAAGCTGGTCGCGCTTTCCAACGGCGTGCCGACGCCAACGTACCAAATCTTCCGATGCGAACAGGAATCTCTCAGCGAGACCTTGACCTTCCCGTTGATCGTCAAACCAATCAGAGAAGAGGCGAGTATCGGAATCCGTCACGACAGCGTTGTAGCGGATTTGGAATCCCTACAGCGAAAAGTGGCGGAGGTGATTCGTCTTTACCGTCAGCCTGCGATCGTCGAGTCGTTCATCATCGGCAGAGAAATTTCCGCTGGTGTCATCGGAAATGGTCAAGACCTCCATGTATTTCCTCCACTTGAGTTTCTTTTCGAAGGGGTTCAAACCCCCTACGAACAGATTCGCTCGTACGAATACAAGTGGGGCGGAAAGAAAGAGCAGATGGTGAAAGCTATTCTCTCGGCGGGAATGGCAGAGTTGCTCGCCGAGTATACCAGGCGCATGTTTGTAGCCACCGAATGCAGAGATTACGCCCGCATGGACTTTCGGGTAACCAAGGGCGAGGAAATATATTTGCTTGAGGTGAACTACAATCCCGGCATAGGGCCGAACACTCACGGTCTCAACAACACGCTCGCTAAGATGGCGTCGTTTGAAGGAGGATCTTTTGAGGATCTTATCGAAAGGATCATCCTCACAGCTGCACGCCGTGAACATTTGGTGTAGCATAAGGGGTGCAGAATCCGTGCGCCCCTTTCTTTTTGCATATGCAAAGTATAAAAGAGATATTTATAGCTAATACAGCCGAGGCTTTTGCCGATCTACTTGAGCAGATAGCTTCAAAAGCTGACCAAAAAGACAGAATCCAACAAGAATTAGATCTCTCTCAAAGAGCGCAATTTTGGGGTGCAGACAATAAAATTATCATTACCCCAAATCCAATTCCAACTGCTATTTTGAGATGCAACGCCGAAAGAATTGGATACAAAAATATCAAAAACTTGTGGCCTAAGAATTTTGATACTCGGCTATGTAAATCAATTCTCAGCGACCCGGCGCTGATAAATACAATTGTTCAAATTTTCCAATCGAATCAAGGTGTAAAGGTTTCATCGTATGCCGTCACAGACGACTACATTAATCTACTTCGATTTTTAGAAGAAAAAGCAACCGGTTGGCAAGCCACTAATCTTCCTAAAACAAAAAATCCCCTCAGCCTCGTTAAAGCCATTGACTCAAAGCACGGATTCAGGAAAATAGTTGCCAGTTTACGTCTGCAAGAAAACTTAAAGCTGCCCAGCGGTTTTATCTGTCGCACTGAAACTGATACCGCTAAAGCAGTGCGTCGTTTTCTTGATATCGGAAGGGGTTTTGTTATAAAGGTTCACAATGGCGAATCGGGCTGGGGCGTGAAAATTATAGATAACGATGCTGTCCAGAAACTTGCGCGAAATAAAATAAACGATTGGTTGCGAGAATTATTTGAATCAGATCCAATATGGGAGTTCGCGCCGTATGTTGTGGAAGAATTTATATCCGTTAATAAAACAATTGGTGGCGGCTTTCCTTCGGGCGAGGGACATATAACAGACGATGGATTCGTATTCGACTATAACTGTGGCCAAGAAGTTACCGAGGAAGGCTGTTTTGAAGGTGTTGTTTTAAGCAATGATATTATTCCCGACTCTGTAAATTCAAGTATGAGAATTGGTATGGACATGATAGGCAATGAACTTTACGCCAAAGGATATCGCGGGGTGTTTGATGTTGATTTCGCCGCTGGTCAAGACGGAAATTTATATATTTTTGAAAGCAACGCTAGAATGACCGGTGGCACGCATGTATATAACATAATGTCCTATCTCGGCATTAGCGAAAACAAGGCATATGTTATTTCCAACGATTCATTTCGCTACAATATGCCGACACAAAAGCCAGAAGAAATTTTAACACGGTTATCTGACATTCTTTATCCGATTGAATATCAAAAAAGAGGAATAGTTATTTCTTTTATAAGTCTCGATAGGCCGGTTATTGGAATGATAGTGATTGGGCAAAACAAGAAAGATGCCCGTTCTTTGATGCAAAGAGCCAAAGATTGTTTCATCGAGAATTAAATGTTAAAATAAGCCAATGAATAATAAAAATCTACTTACGGTTAAACCCTTTCAGGAAACGCTTCACAGTGGTTATTGCGGACCGGCCAGTTTGAAGATGGTGTTGGAATATTGGGAAATCAATAAAAGCGAAGAAGAAGTGGCAATTGCCTGCAATCGCGATCCAGAACTTGGTACCGACGACGCCACGCTCAAAAAAGCGGCTGAATCATACGGCCTCAAGGCTGAAATTGAAAACAATGCTTCGTTCGATTCAATTCAAAACTGGCTTAACCGCCGCGTGCCGGTTATCGTCAATTGGTTTACCCGCGGCCGTTCAGATTACGACGACGAAGAAGTTCCCGATGGACATTATTCTGTGGTAGTCGGACTTGATGACGAATATATTTATCTCCAGGACCCTGAAATTGGGGGATTACGAAAACTAGAACGCGACGATTTTATGCGCGTGTGGTTTGATTTCAAACCGGCCTATATTACTTCTTGGAACGATATGATTATACGTCAACTTATCGCCGTGTATCCGACGAAGTAATTAGGTTTTCCATTTCTTTATTTGCGTCCGTAAAAATACGCAAACCGTTTTCAGCGATTTCCTTTGTGATGGTTAATGGCGGTAAAAATCTCACAACATTGTCGTAATATCCGCCGACTTCTACAATCAGTCCATTTTCGTAACACAGTTTTCTCAATACCTTTATTGCTTCGGGGAATGGTTCTTTTGTATTTTTATTTTTTACGAGTTCAATACCAAATATCATACCCGAGGCGCGTACGTCCCCGATATATCGCGATGATTCTTTGATTTTTTCCAGTTTGTTTTTCATCTCGCCGCTGACGTCCAAAACGTGCTGCGGAACATTATATTTTTCAATAAATTCAAACGCCGCTAAACCAGCCGCCATAGCGATTTGATTTCCACGAAATGTTCCGATATGCGTTCCCGGCTCCCATACATCAAGCTCTTTCTTGTATAAAATCAACGATAGCGGGTATCCGTTGCCACCAATGCCTTTTGACATTGTGACAATGTCTGGAACCGCACCTGTGTGCTCAAAGGCAAACATTTTCCCTGTTCTATAAAAACCGGTTTGTATTTCGTCAAAAATCACAAGAATACCATTTCTTCTTGCAACTTCAGTTATTTGTTCAAGCCACCTTCTGGTTGGTATATAAGTACCTCCTTCTCCTTGGATTGGCTCAATAATGATGGCGGCCGGTTTGTCTATACCGGAGTATGGGTTTTCAAGACAAAACTCAAAATACCGTATGCACTCGCCCGAATAAGATGAATGTGCATTGGCGAAAGGACAGCGATACGGACTGCAAAATGGCAGAAAATGTATTCCTGGAATAAGCGGTGGAGCTGCTTTGCGGTGTAAGAGTTTGCTGGTTACGCTTAATGCGCCCATTGTCATTCCATGATAGCCACCCTGAAAAGCTATTATAGAGTGTCGGCCTGTGACTATCCGCGCCAGTTTGATGGCTGATTCAACAGCATCTGATCCAGTCGGACCACCAAAATTTACCTTCATCTTATTCCGAATAGTTTCGGGTAACGCTAAATTAAGCCGCTCCATAAACTCAATTTTCGTTTCTGTCGGAAAATCAACTGCTTGAGTAAGTAAATCACCACGGCTTTTAATTGCTTCGGTAATAAAGGAGTTATTGTGTCCCAGATTGAAGACTCCGCAACCAGAAAGAAAATCTATAAATCTGTTGCCATCCACATCTTCTATAATCGCTCCTTTTCCGCTTTGAAAAGCGATCGGTATTTCTCTCGGGTACGATCTATTATTGCTTTCAATCTCTTCTTGCCTTTTCATGAGCGAGATTGATTTTGGTCCTGGCACGGATTCCGTAACAATTTCCGCCCCACTGGATGCGTGCAGACTCGCAAATATATTGTTTTTAGTATGGTTTTTCATGCCAACTTGGCGGTATAAAATCTTTGATTAAAATTCCCACATCTTTCTTAACCGCCTGTTCATATACAAATTTTGCTAGTTGAATATCTAAAATTCCGAGTCCGAAAGGAGAAAAAATAATTGGACGCTGATCGCCAGGAAGCTGTTTTTGTCTAAGCAAAAGTTCGCCGAGCGAGGCAGTGATAAAGCCAGTACCACCATACTTCTTTGCCGCTAAATGGATGCTCGTATTTTCTCTATTCACGTGCTCGATATCATCAACAACATTGATACTGTCTCTTATAATATCAGGGCCGATATCCCTTAAAGAGACATGAAGAACGATTGAATCCTTTGGCAAAAATGATTTAGTCGTTATGTACGGGGTTGAAGCGGTTGTTGCAAACGATATAACCTTTGCTGACCCAAGGCAGTACCGCACATCATTATGCACCATAATCTTAACATTGCTAATTACCCTCACTTTATCGTAAAACATTTTGGCGCGCTTACGATTAAGATCGAACAAATTGACTGATTCCAGTGAAGGAAATTGAGAACCAACGAATTTAAAAAACTCAAAGTTAATAAAACCGCATCCGATCAAGGCAATGTCTTTTATATCGTGTTTGCCTTTTGATAAAATTGTCGCAGCAAGGACGGCGCTTGCTGCTGTTCTTTTCGCGCTTATGATAGAACCTTCAAGAATTGCATACGGCCGACCTGTGCTCAAAGAATTGAGAATAATTGTTGCGGAAGCTCGATCCAATCCCTTTTTAATGTTATTCGGAAATGATGCTATCCATTTGATACCCGCCGTTTTATTGATATACGAAGGCAATCCGATAATTCTATTTTGAGGTTTTGACGGGAATTTCAAAAGTACAGAATGGGGAAGCACGCTTTTTCCTTTTTGATGAGCAATATAGACGGCGCGAACCAGTTTAATGATTTTTTCGTCTTTTTCAATAAGTAGTTTTTCTACGTCATCGCCAGATATGACACGCAAGCTATTGTTGTCAAAGCTTATACTTCTTTTCATAATAGTAAAGGAATCTCACCTAAATTTTTACTCACCCATTTGGAATTGTATATTGTATCTAAGTATCTTTCACCTCGGTCTGGTAAAATCATAACAACATTTGATTTCTCCGGAATCTCATTTTTCACTTTCGTAAACCCACTAATGATTGCGCCCGAAGAACCGCCAGAGAGTATGGCCTCCTTTTGGAGGAGTAAACGGCAACCGGCAACACATTCGGCATCGTTTACGTACACGATTCTATCCGCTAGTCCGTCGTGATAGATTTCTGGTCTTATAGAAGAACCGTGACCGGGGATTAGGCGATTGCCGGGCACACCCCCGAAAATAATACTTCCATATGCATCTACGGCAATTATTTTAGTGCTACGGCCTTTTTGTTTTAAATATTCGGAACACCCGCGCAATGTTCCGCAGGTACTTGCAGCGCAAAAGATATAATCAATCTTACCATCCAACACTTCATCAATTTCTAACATGGTCGTATGGTGGGATTTGTAGTTATTTTCGTTGGCGTACTGGTTAGACCAGAAACTCCCTGGTATTTCTTTGAGAAGTTGTTGTGCCCGTTCAAAACGCAGTTCAAGAAGATCTCCCGTTTTTTCTTCTGATTGACGGATCATTTCGACTTTAGCCCCTAATGTTTCCAGGATTGCTATATTTATTTTTGTGGTGCGACTATCAATAACAGCGATAAAATTTAGTCCGTAACGCAGGCAAATATACGCTAGAGCTATTGCCATGTTCCCGGAACTTGACTCTATAACAGTTGCGCCCTGCTCTATTTCTCCCTCACGTATTGCTTCTTCAATTATCCGCAGGGCCGGACGATCTTTTATACTGCCACCGAGATTAAATTGTTCCAACTTTGCGTACAAATTAACTCCTTGATTTGCAAAAATCCGCTCCAGTTTTATGAGCGGTGTATTCCCGATTAAATTTTCCCAATTACTAATCTCTATAATCATTTTATTGTCTTACCTTAACACAATTTCTTTAATTACGCAAGGTTTGGAGGTTCGCGTAGGGGCGGCGTGGACAGGAAGGGTGCGGGGAGGATGCCACGCGCCCGAGCGTTGGGGTGGGAAGCGGCTCGTCCTTGCGTCAGCAAGGAAGCAAAGCCCGCAAAAATTGATTCCTTAATTGTCCGCCTTCGGCGGATT
>JAGVPS010000101.1 GCA_020052135.1 Minisyncoccota bacterium | reverse complement strand
TCTATTTTCCCGAACACAGAAGGTTTTTCCGTGGTGATTACGAAGGAACACTATCAGTCATATGCGTTTGATTTACCAGAAGAGGTTTTGATTAGTTTGGTAAAAGCTGCGAAGCAAACAGCAAAATTACTTGATAAGAAATTGGAAGACGTAGGACGCACAGGCATGATTTTTGAAGGGTTTGGCGTTGATCACGTCCATGCAAAACTTTTTCCAATGCATGGTACAAAAATGTCGGAATGGAAACCACCTAAGTCAAATGTTGATAAATACTTCGAGAAGTATGAAGGGTACATCTCATCCCACGACTATGCGCGCGCTGATGATGAAAAATTAGCGCGGCTCGCAAAGAAAATTAAGAGCTAATTTTCTTAAGTCAAAGAAAAAAATCCGATAGCACAGTGGCAGTTGGACTTATCTTATTTTGTACAAGAGTTTTATACTTGCCATGGCAAGTATAAGTATAACGGGCATTTGGAAAGGTCTACTTCACTACTGCTTTCTTTGGTTTCTTTACGCGGATTATTTGAATATGTCATGGTCCGTAGGATACCAAGGTTTTCATCCAGGTGTTTCCAAGGTCCTGGGACATTACGCCAAACTTGCCAGCTTGCTTATCTTAGTGTTAAGGTATGGCCATGAATAAAATCCTTAAGACGGGTATCGCAAGCCTGCTTTTATTAGTAATTCCAGGTTTTTCTTATCCTAATATGGTGCGAGCAGAAGATATCACTCCAAGAGCACCAACTAACCTTTTTTCAGTCGCTACGACGCCATTTAAAGAAGTAATTCTTGTCTGGCAAGATAATTCTAATAATGAGGATGGATTTAAAATTGAGCGAAGCATTAATGTCCCTCACGGCTTTCAGGAGATTGCCGAGGTGATGGCAAACATCAGCGCATTTATAGATGATGAGATAGCTCCTGTTACAAAATATTATTATCGCGTTCGATCATTTAATGATGCAGGATTCTCTGCGTACTCAAACATCGTGATGGTGGAAACTCCGCGCGCTCCTGCGGCTCCTTCAAACCTCGTAGCAGGTCTTCTTTCGGGAACGCCGCCATTAGTCGCACTTTTATGGCAAGACAATTCTCAAGGAGAGGAAGGATTTAAAATTGAAAGAAGTACCATAGGATCAACCGAGGGATTTTCTACCATTAAGACGGTGGGACCTAACATAACTTTTTTAGTTGATACGCTACTTTCTCCAAATACTACGTATTGGTATAGGGTTGCGGCCTTTGGTTCGTTGGGTGCGTCGCTCTATTCTAATGTTGCCCAAATAACTACGCCCCCGAGTGGGGATCCTGCTGTGGTAACTATCGAATCTGCTTCATCAGAAGTCCCTGCTCAAAATATTGCTATTAATGTACCCGACCAACCTCTCGGAGGATTTAAAGTTACAGTCGAAAAAGAGCCGATCACCGTAGGACAAACGGTCTTTAATTTATCTAAAATGGGCTGGCTCAGAGTCAAATTTCTCTACTCAAGATATTACGAATCTGCGACTCACGGATCAGAATGGAAAAGTTCTCGCAGGACCAGTGGACATAAACCCGACCTCCGCTATAGTAGTCTTTACTGACACCATCACTTATCCGATAGGTACCACAGTCATTACCTTGAAAGGTAAGCTTGGCACTGATTATGCAACCAATGATACAATTGCAGCATCCACCACGCCGAACTCTGACTGGACCAACGTAAAAGGAGTTCAAACAAATAAATCAATACCTCTCTCATTTGCAACATTTACGGGTAGCACTATGACAGTGAAGAAGGGAACGCTTAAGGTATCCACGCTCCCGACACCGATTGAGCAGACGATTGTCGCAGGAACTCAAGGCTTTAATTTTGCGAATTTTAGTTTTGATGCAACTGCATCCGGAGAAGATGTTCGGCTAAACTCAATTCAAGTTGAATACAATTTTGGTCAACCGAATTCGAATGACGACCTCACGAACTGCCAACTCTGGGATGGTACAACGGCCTTGAATATCGGAACAAACGTGGTGAATGGTTCGAACTTCGACATTACGGCCGACGATAAAACCTTCACTCTTGATCAAAGCCTAATCATTCCAAAAGGAACGATTAAAACCTTGGCCTTGAAGTGTAATACCGCTGCAACGACCACGCAGCTAGTATCGAACTATCATTGGACACTTGAAATTCCTGGCGATGCCGATGACATGATACCAACGGGAGTAACCTCTGGCTCAACGATCACTGAAACATATATTGATACGACAGGGCAAAAGATTACTCTTACAAACGGGGGCACCCTTGCAGTTTCTCTGGATACAAGCTCAAGCCCCGCGATTTTCATCGCATCTGGCAATAGTACAGGAAATACCGTAAGCGCTTATCGCCTTATGAGTATGGCTGAAGACATACGGCTAACCCAAGTGGGTCTCATGCTTGCAAGCACTGCTTCCAATACACCCGAAGATCTTACCAAGGTATCGCTTTGGAATGGACCGACTAAGCTTACTGAAATTGTTTTTACGGGTGATACAGCAACGGCAACCATTCCAAATATTCCAGAAGCAGTAATATCAAAAGGCGTTGACCTCGTTCTGACTATCAAGGCAGATATCGCAGCAATTGGTACTTCTGATCCAGCTCGCCCAGGTCACCACGTACGAGTTGAAATCGATCCTAATGCAGGTGATTCATTGGGTGATGCAACTCAAGGTATAGGTCTATCGTCGGGTCTTACCATTCATGCAACCGGTATACCTTCTTCTTCAGCGGGTGCTCGTATTATGAAAGTGGTGCCGACACTCACTAAATTAAGTCTTCCGTCAACCACACTCGTCAATTTGACGATCCCGCTCTACCGATTCTCGGTAACGGCTCCGTCGTCTGGTAACGTCGGTTTGTACAAGTTCACTTATTTAGTCGCAACCTCAACTTCTGGCACCCCCATGTTTTCAATTAAAAATTTAAAGGTTTATGGTTATTCTAATTCAGCTTTTTCAGTGCCGGCGTATGCAAATGACGGTTTCTTAAATAGCGCAACCACTAATGGGGTAGTTAATACGCCTAATGGAATGTTTGAAGTGAAATTTGATCCAGTCGCTCAAAGCGGAACTCCGGAAGCTATTCAGGTTCCGGCTGGTACGACTCGCTACTTCGAGCTCATTGGTACGGTTGCAAACATGAGTGCAACGTCTTCGTCGGTTATGGTAAATCTCCAGGGCGATCCAGTATGGACTATGGGGACTAACACGAGCGGGGATAATGCGGATAATTTTGTTGGAGCAAAAGCAGGCAATTACGCCTTTACTACAACTGCAGTAAATGTTGACTTTGGAACACATGATGATTTCATCTGGTCTGATAACGCGACTACCACTTCTGGCGTTGGAACGTATGACTGGGTAAACGGCACTTTCCTGCCCGGTCTTCCGTCAACGAGCATGACCAGCGAAATACTTACGCCTTAAGTTTTTAAAGTGGAAGTACGTTTAATGAAGGTTGAGTAAAGAATAATAGGTAATCAAAAAACCACCCGTTCGGGTGGTTTTTTAATACTTACTTTACTACTGCTTTTTTTTGGTTTCTTTACGCGGATTTTTTGAATATGCTATATACATAGCTTGGGGTATTCCAAGCTATTGAACCATTACGAAGGATTGATTTTCCAATTAGGTCTTGTTATGGTGTATCTATGGCAACAGCAACGATTTCTAAAAACATAACGAACTAAAAAATGACGACCATTACTATCCCCAGAAAATTAATGGAAAAAGGAGATTTGATCTTAATTCCCAAGAAAGAGTACGAACAGTTAGTAAAACTTAGCCAGAGGCTGTTTTGGGAGGAACAAGATACCGATGAGGCAATAAAAACCTTCAATCGCGAGAAGAGGTTAGGCAAACTAAAATCAGCTCATAACTTTTCTTCTATTCTCAAAGCGGCTCGGAGGCATGAATGAACGCCCGATTCGGAAGATTTATTATTCTTCCAAATTATTAAAGTCTTTGGCCAGTATGCCACCTTTTGTTAAAAAAGCTTTTTTAAAACGAGAAGCTTTATTTTTAGTGAATGCATTTCATTCCAGTTTAGCTACACACAAACTGCACGGCAAATATAAAGATTACTGGGCTTTTACCGTTATTGGCCAATATCGAATTATATTTTCATTTAACGATAGCGATGAAGCAAATTTGATTAATATTGGCACTCACGCAATTTATAAATAACTCCTCAAATATCAGGTTGAGTAAGAAATAAAAAAAAGTTATGAAAGATAATGCAGTATTTAAAATAGGGGTTCTTATAGAACATAGGAATCAATTGGTGCTTATTAAAGAAAAAAAGAAGCGAGATGGAAAATATTACTGGAATTTTGTTAAGGGGACTTTTGAAGTGGAAAAAGACAAGGATCCCTTTGCAACCGCCCATCGTGAAGCAAAAGAGGAAGCAAACGCGAAGATTCGCATAAAGTATTTATTAAATGTGCTCTATCTGAAAAAGCACGAGATAGCATATATTCAATTTAATTTTATTGCTGAACTTGTCGGCAAGAGTTTCGGGCTTTCAAAAAAGGCAGATCAAAAGAAATTTAGAGAAGACGAGGCAGAAGATATTATAGATATTCGCCTTTTTAGCAAAAAAGAACTCATAGCTATGAAGCGAAGCGAATTTATTGGGGAAAGGACATACCAATCCATCCACGATTGGATTAAGGGCAAAAAGCACCCGCTTGATGTTTTAAAAATTCTTAGCAAGTTTTAATGATCCGAACCAAAAATCACCCGAACGGGTGCTTTTTGATTTCTATTTATCCTTGACAAGTATTTATAAAGAGAGCATTGTATTTAAGCCTGAAATTGGTCAGGTTTTAATGAAGGAGTGTAAGCTTGCACATTCCAAAGAAGTTCTTGATCCCGCTCGTCCTTTACACCATCGTCATGAGCACCTGGTTCTGGGTGGACAACCCTCTCCCGATTCCAGATCGGGGGCACCGTGCGTTCGGCGTTGCCGATGAGCATGCCGCGATCACCGTCGCGCGTGTTCTTGAGGAGACGAGCGACCTCAGGGAGAAGTTCACCTTCGATCCTGGTCCTACCCACCAGACGCTCATGAGTGATGGCTACACCGTCATCATGCGTCTCGATTCCGAACTCCGGGATGCGGGCATGACCGGGAACGCAATCAGCCGTGCCGTGGAGAGCCCCCTGCTCGCCGCTCGGGCTGCAGCGAAGATGCTCGGAGAAGCGGGCTATACTGCGGAGGTGTTGCCGCAAGAGGGCATGGGACATACCGCAGATGGATATCCTCGTCTCGTGGTTGTGCGGAGCAACGCATTCGATCACTGGGAACTCGTCTACCGGCGGCACGTGCTCGCGATGGGCGGCATGCCGGAAAAGAGAAGTATTCTTGGAGACTAGCAATGGCCTCCGAGGTGTCCTTAAGGGTGATTCGAAATCACCCTTATTTTTTTACAAAAAATCGCCCCTCAGAAATGATGGGCGATTTTTATCAGTTTCTACTTTTACTTTACAATCGCTTTCTTTGGTTTCTTTACGCGTGCTTTCTTCTCTTTTTTTGGGGCAGAGGCAATCGCGGCGGCTTTGTCGCGGCGGGCTTTAAACTTCTCAACCTTGCCGGCCGTATCAATAAGCTTTTCCTTGCCGGTATAAAATGGGTGGCAGTTGTAGCAAATCTCAACCTTGAGCTCAGGCTTAGTAGAGCCAACAGTAAATGAATTGCCGCATACGCACTTTACCTTTGCCTCGGGGAAATAAGGAGGGTGAATGTCTTGCTTCATATATGTTTGGAAAGTATAGCGAAAAGAGGTATGTTTTTGCAAGGGGATAGGGAGTTTTAGAGCCCTTGACCCCGTTAGAAACCACGCCCGCGTTCGCCCCATTAGAGTTAAATCTCCAACGGGGCATCGCGCCCAAAGGGCCTCCAGGGTGAGCTGTTTCTAACGGGGTTTAGCCTGAGCTTGTCGAAGGGTTGACACCCTTTCTAGTACGTATATACTAATGAATACTAAAGACGGTTTAGAATGTAATAAGGTTTAGTGCGTCCGTCCCGCCCTCTACGCTTGTAGTATTGCCTAGAGCTTTGTATCGGAGATATCACTGGTCAAAGTTTTGAGCGATGCGTAACTGCTTAGAGGGCGGGGCGGGTGTATTATTTTCACTGACGGTTTCAAATTTCTTTTTGAAGAAAGGCCGTACGTGAACCCCGCAGAAGTGCAAACGGAAGCGGGGTAGTATAGTCGCCCATCTGACCGGACTTTGAAAATTGTTAGACATGATCTCATAAATTCCTGCAGCGGAATTTAGTGAGGTTACTAAGGTTGAAAGTTTTATAGTTGTCCCAATTCTGTCTAAAAATTCGAGCAAGCTTGCGATGAATTTTTAGCAACAGAATTGAGGACCCCGCCGAAGCTTTTGTGGAGGCGTGGGTTCCCCAATTCATTTTTTTGGCCTCCGCCTCTGGCGGGGCTCAAAAATAGTTGCTAAATTTTTTTCGTGCCAGCTCGAAAATTTAGACTATTTTTGAGGATTTGATCCTGGTCCAGGATGAACGCTGGCGGCGTGGATAAGGCATGCAAGTCGAGCGAGACTATTTTTGAAGGAGTTTGAGATTACATCAAGAGCAACGGAAGAAATAGTTTAGCGGCGAACGAGTTAGTAACACCCTAGTACGTACCCCGGAGACGGAGATAGCCCGGCGAAAGTCGGGGTAATATCCGATGGTCAGTGCATCTCACTAAGGCGAGATGCTACAGAAATGTAAAAGTAAAAAATCAAAATGGAAAATGTATGAATCGTGAAAATTTATTAAAATTTTCACTCTATAATTTTTAATTTTGAGATTTACACTTTACATTTTTATAGCACCAAGCTTTTGCGAGGTGCATTGTAAAGGCGCAAGCCACTCCGGAATCGGCTTAGGTCCTATCAGCTAGTTGGTGAGGTAACGGCTCACCAAGGCGATGACGGGTAGGGGGCGTGAGAGCGTGTTCCCCAACGACGAGACTGAGACACGGCTCGTACTCCTACGGGAGGCAGCAGTCGAGAATATTC
>JAGVPS010000013.1 GCA_020052135.1 Minisyncoccota bacterium | reverse complement strand
GTGATGTGGAATCTGAAGCTTGTATGTACTGGTTAGAATCTCGTTCAAGATCTATTGCATAAGTGTTTGCAGTACCTCCATCTTCACCTAAAATTTCAGTTACTCCTGCTAATCTACCGAAGGCATCACGAACAACGCCTTTTTTGTGTCCAAGCGGATCAGTGGTTGTTGCAGACCAGTCGTCGTAGACAGCCGTAGTAGCTCCTAAGCTGTTTGTGGTCGTGAGCACCCGACCCACGGCATCATAGGTGTATGTTGTGTATAAAGATGCGGTAGTCGTTGCCACTGTTCGCGCTGATCCCGCGCTGAAGTATGGAAGTGATTCTTTAGATACGCGGCCTTGATTACCATACGTGATGTCACGCACCGCGTAGGTTGTCATGCCGTTTTGATCTTCAGCACGATTCCTCGTCTGAATAACCCGCCCAAAACCATCCATGTATTGGATCCCTTCAGCGGCAAGGGAAGCGGAAAGAGTTGTTGTTGCCATAACAGCAACTTGATTTGAGGTGTCAATGTATTTGATTGACTGCGCCACTATCAAGGAACCAGTAGCTGGATTAGGAACTTTTTCTTGAATTATACGATCAAAATTATCAAAGACTGTTTCCTGAACTTGTCCGTTCGGATCGGTTACCCGTTTTGGCTTCCCGGCTGTGTAATCGTATTGATATGAGGTTGTTTGCCATAGCGCGTTCGTGGTTGTCGCAGGATAGAGGTTAAAAGCATCATATTCATATGTTGAGAGATTGTTGTTTGGATCGCGCTCAGAGACGAGGAGTCCAAAGTTGTTATAAGTTTTTGTAGTTGAGGCGTAGGTTGAACCAGTGATAAGATTCTCGATCTTCGTCGGACTCCCTAAGACAACTTGACCAAAGGCGAGGTTGTCGTAGGTGATGCGAGTTTCTTTGACTATAGTAAATAGCCCCTCTTTTACCCGTTTTAATTTAAGCAACTGCATTGCTCCCCCGTCTGTCGCATAAGTATAGAGTGTTGAGATAATATCTCCCACCGTTGCATTATTCCATTCGAATGGAGTGCCAGTGACTTCTACCTCACCGTAGTTGATTTCATCCTGTAGATTACCCGTCGCTTCGTCAAATGCATAGATAATAGCACTATCTCGATGTGTGTTGTTACCATCGAATGTTTCTGTGACACGCTCATTCGGATACACGAAGAAGCGTCCCGTTAAAATTTCAGGGTTGTTAAATTTAGTCGTTGTGCGTGTTATAAGATTACCAGACGCATCGAGGATATCGGTACGGAACTGTTTGCCAATTTTTGCCGGTTTATCATCAAACTCATAGAGTGCAATATTTGTTGCATTGCCTTGGTGAAAATAGCTAATCTCTTTAGAACTGTCCGGAAGAGTTTTTGTAACAGTCTCAAATCCAGCAAATCTTCTATTAAAGAGGTCGGTTTCGTCGAAGTAGTATGAGCCGCCAGCGTACGAGTACGTCGTTGTGTCAACGGTTTCAAAAACCGGATCGCTTTCTATAATATGTTCAACAGTTTGAATAGTAAGGGGAAGCTTTGGATTGAGGGGGTTGCCGCTTGATTTATATTGGGGAGAAGCTTTGTACGTGACATTAATGCTACCGCCCGTCGGTAGCGTAATCTGAGAGAGCAAGCCGGGAATAATGCCTGTGTTGAAGTAAACTTCTGAAAAACATTCCAAATCACAGTTGTTGTATAGGACATCGAGGAGGCCATTGCCATCAATGTCGCCTACGGTCCTTGTAACTTTAGAGCCGTGACCCCCAAGAGTGAGCGTTGTCGTGGCATATGCCTTATTGCCACTATGGAGATATACTGTCCCGTCAAAACCATCTATAAAATCGGGAAGATCATCGCCATTCAAGTCTGCGAGGAATGCATCAGTCGTTCCAGAACTCGAATCCTCAAATACCGTTGCATCCGATACACCGCTATCCACCGGCAGAATCCAATCGATATCTTTTTGAAAGCCATTCGTGTAGAAGCTGGTGTTGATAAAAATACTGACATCGTATATGCCACCTGGCTTCCGGTACGCCCGATAGATGTCGGCTAGCCCGTCGTGGTTTACGTCAGCCATTCGGAGGCCAAAGTAGTCGGGGATCGAGGATATCCCGCTCATAGCGGGTATTATTGACGAACCCGTGTTCTTATCGAATGCAAAAATAAGATCCTCGCTCTCCTTGATAAAAAAGGAGTGATCTATAAGGCCATCTCCATTCATGTCGGCGAGGAGTGGCCTCCGATCAATGTGCGGATCTAGCTCTGGAATGTGGTCATCCCAGCTTGACTCGTACAACCATCCGTTCCCGGTGTTCAGGTTGGCGCTTGAATTGCTGTAGAAAAAGCCGGGTCCACGGGCGAAATCGACTCGCACATCTCCCTGAAGATCAAATATGGTTGCTCCCGTCGCATTGCATGGATCAGTTGCGGTGGGACGCGCACAGATGAAGATCGGGTTTGAAGTAGTGGCTATATTGGGAATCTGCCAAACTGAGGTAGCAAGAGAGAAAAAGCTGGGATTCAAAACACTGGAATTGCCGTTATTGAGCCATACTTTCTTTTTGTCTGTGGCTGGTGAATCAATATGCGAGGACTGGAGTATGTCAACATAACTATCTCCATTCACCTCGGTCATAACAATGCCATCGGTGTAATCAAGTTCACTTATGTTCCCAGGAGCTCCGTTGAGTGTTAATGAAAGATTGTTAGGTGTGTAAGTAAATCTCGTAGCGGGCAATGTCGTTGTACTCACCCCATCAAAGCCGTTGTTAATGATTGTGGCTAAAAGAGAGCGCCCATTGACGTCGTCCGCGTTGTACGCGAAATCATATTGCGTAAACAGATTTCCTTCCTGCTTTAATTGAATAGTTTTTAGACGTTTTGCAGTTGTAATTTCGAAGCTACTCAAGTATGACGTATGATCATCGGGACGATCTTCTAGAATAATGTGCGCTGAAAACGTTGGGATAGTTAGTGGGTTGAGCGCTTGATATGCGTACTCAATTTTGTCTGGATAAATCTGGCCTTGATCTTTTGAATAGAGAAAGGTGATTGCATCGCCATGCGTATTTTGGATTGTCTTGAGCATCCACCGATACGTAATTGGGTTACTCGGGAAGGTTTGCCGCGCATCACCTGCGCCGCCGAAGGTATAGGTGGTTCCATCCTTCGCTGTAAACTCCCAAGAATCCACTCCTTCGGTAACCGTACGCCTGTAGAGGTGAAAAGAACCATTATCAACTTTCGGCGTATACTCATTTCCGGAAATTAGAATGAGTGGTCCATCCAACGATGATGAAAAACTTTCATACTCTGCATCATACATCACCTCATTACCATGTCGGTTCTCCCTAATAATATAGGGAATATCTAAACTCCAGCCAAAACCTATATACGAACCATCACTACGGTCTTGCGAGTTGTATACGAGCGAAAGATCCGGAGTAAATCCATTTCTCCCTGGCGGAAGCTGGATCGGATAGCGATACACGAGAGCGCCCGACGAAAGATCAACTTCTGGCTTCAATTGTTTTACCTCCGCATTTGGCTGTACCGTGCTATAGGGTGGATCATTTGCTGATTCGGGAGAGGCATTATTACTTCTTCTGCTACTATCATTTCGTGGACGATTATCTCGTCTATCAGGTCGAGAAATTTCTCTCTCTTCCGGTAACGGTTGAGGTTCGGGGGATAGAATCTCTGCGTCTCTTCCTGGCCTCTCACTTACCGTTTCAGGCTGTATATCTTCAAGAGTTTTTACCGCAGAAGACGTTGGCTCGGTAACCTGAGGTGCAGTATTTTCATTGATACTCACCTGCCCAAATACTGAAGGAGGGAAAACAAGGTTAATAATGAGTAGTCCTGAGAAAAATGAACTCAGCAACCTTCCTCGCTGATATGTATTCATATACGAGGAGTGTAGCACCCTATTAGTTGTTGTCAATAGTTGACAACATAATTGTGGATATCCCTATTCTTCTAAAAGAGTTCCTTCACCGAGCTTCGCGAGGACGCAACGATGGCGCGTTATCCATGCGTGTTACTTCTTTTCGTGCTGATTCGAATGCCTGTTTTAACGCACGGGCAAGTTCCCTGCTCTCAACAACTGCGGCAAATTTTTCTGTCGGAGAAATAAATATAATCTTGTCATCATAGATATTGATCTCTGCAGAGAGGCCATGTGCGCCTGAAGGAATACGAAATGCCTCCTGTGCTTCCTCCTTGCTGTGCGCAATCTTGGTCTTTGCTTGTAGCGTATCAGAAAAAATAACCTGCGCTCGCGCATTGTTCTTTGTCTTTCCCGTATTTTCAACCGATGCATACGCCCGAATCGCTTCAAGCGAGGCAAGTGTTTCCTCATAGACTGTTTTTATTGCCTGATCACCCTCCAGAAACTCCACCCTCGGCTGTGAACTTTCTTTCTTTTTTGCTTTCTGAATGGATTTCAGTTCTGGCACGAGCTTCTTTGCCGTTACCGCAAACTGCGCGTATTTCTTCGCCTGGCTCTCGAGATATGCCGCAAGCTTCTCGGGCGGCATGGGCCCATATCGCTTCACTCCACGCTCCTCGGCGGTGCTTACGAGTCCCCGCTCGGCGAGGGATTCTAAAACCACGTATGCCGTACTACGATTGATTTTTGCGTGCTTCGCGATGTCTGCCGCGCGCGACAAACCCACTGCGCTAAGCGCCAAATAGACCTCTACCTCTTTTTCTGAAAAACCGAACTTTTTAAGCTCTTCTTTCATGTTGTTAATAATAACTGACAATTACAGATGGGTCAATTGCTTTCCTTGGGTTTTTCTATAGAAAGAATAACGACTTCGAATTTCTTTTCAACTACCATATATGTGCGACACTCCCCCATAGAGGCGCCCAGTATGCTTTTACCGAGCGGGCTTTCGTACGACACGCGCCCTGCCGATGGGTTAATAAACAATGGTTCAACAATTTTAATCTCCATTTCTTTGCCGTTCAGTGAAATTCTTACTATGGATCCCATCGAGACCTGATTTCCTTCTTGATGCAATGATTGCATCTTTCCCCTTGGATCGCCCAACTTAAGGCGAATCTTATCAATTTCAAAAATGATACGCCTCTGTTCGGTAGCTACCGCATCAAACGATGGATTATCGTGCCATAGATTACCGCCGGTTTCCGCAACTTCCATCTTATTCTTACTCGTTTCCAGAAATTCTCTTTCCAGCTCTTTCAGTTGTTTTCTCAAAACTTCTTCTTTTAAAGGCATAGGTATAGATGAAGGATTAAGTATGGCTAATATAGCAAACCAAAATAGTGTTGTCAACGGTTGACAACGTAAAATAACCTATTTATATCCCTTCGCTTGAAGCCGGAAGAGTCGGGCATACGTGCCGTTTAGTTTGAGGAGTTCCCGGTGAGTGCCTAATTCCGTAGGACGACCGCCTTCGATCACACAGATGCGATTCGCCTGCCGCACGGTTGAGAAACGATGCGAAATAAGAATCACCGTTCTGTCCTTGGGCAACTGCTCAAGCTTTTCGAATATCTTTGCCTCTGACTCGGCGTCAATTGAGGAAGTGGGTTCATCTAGAATAAGCACGCGCGGATCGCGGTAAAAAGTGCGCGCAAGCCCAAGTTTCTGCCACTGGCCGATTGAAGGTTCAACGCCCCCGGTAAATTCTTTTCCCAGCATTTGCTCATACGCTTTATCCCATTGCTTGATAAATGCTTCTGCCTCGCTTGCCCTCGCGGATTGTTCCATTTTTTCCTGCGAATACGCATCGCCCGTACGACCAACGCCAATTGCCTCCTTCACTAAGAAGTGATAATTCGCGTAGTCCTGGAAGAGCACTCCGAGCATCGCATACCATGACTCTAAATCAATTTCTCGAATATCTGTTCCGTCAATCAGGATACGTCCCTCGTTCGGATCGTAAAACCGGCAGAGCAGTTTAATAAGGGTCGTTTTCCCCGCGCCGTTCGTACCCACCAGCGCTATTTTTTCCCCGGGCTTAATTTCCAGAGAAAAATCTTTGAGCACCAAGTGTTTGGTACCGGGATATGTAAAGGTTATATTTTCAAAAACAATTTTGGGAGTTTTCCCTTCAGACAACGCTATTCCTTTTTCCGATTTTTTAAGCGCGGGCGGAAGATCCAGCATCTGGAAGGCATCTGTCACAAAAAGGCCATCCTGATATTGGCGCCCTACACCTAAGAAAAACCCCGAAAGAGACCTCCTGAGGCCCATGATGGCTGCGAGATAAAAGGTGAGCGTGCCTATCTGTAAGCGGCTATGCACTACCTCAAGCACAAGCCATATAATGACAAAAATAATAATTCCCTGAGAAAGGAAAAAAGAGCCGAGCTCGCTCCAAATTTTTTTCTTTCATTGGCAAGCTCCTCACTATAGAAGCTACGGAGCAGATCGCGGACGGCACCAAAGAAAAAACGTATATTTTGGAAAAGCTTTAATTCAATAATCTTCGGCAGATGTTCAAAATAACCCACCAGATCCACATATCGTCGGCGAGTTTCCGCTCTTCCCTGGTAGATATTCCATACCTTTCTGCCATGCATACCCTCGATGACCATTTCGGGCAACGTCCCAAAAAATATCAAAAGAAATATCCACCACTGCGCAAAAAAGAGAATGACTCCCGCAACCATAATCTCAAACATACTTTGAAAGAGATAGAGTTGCCGTTCGGTAAATGTATGGATCCGCCAAACGCCGTTTTCCGTAACTTTCTGAAAAAGATCGCTGTGCTTCGGATCTTCGTAGAGCGCGACGTCAATCTCTCCGCGCTTTTTTAAAAAGAGCAGTTCAAATTTCTCTTGGATCGCAAACCAAAACGCCCGATCGAAATATTTCTGTATAGTTCCCGCAATACCCGCACCTATGCCTATACCGATAAAGAGCATAAGCGCGCCGACCAGCGCGGAACTCACTGTTTCTCCCTTTGCAGAATCCACGAGCTCATTGATGAGTATGCCTTGCGCGCCCGAAAGAGCCAACGGAGCTAAACCCACCGCTAAGAACAAAAATCCGATAGTCGAAACTAAGCGCTCATTCCCGCGCCACATAATGCGGGTGATACGGCGAGAATGTATGAATAAATCTTTAAAAACTTGGAAGGAAAATTTTTGGTTTGCTTCTGCCATAAAAAACCATTATAGCAAAAAACCGGACAGCTGTGTCCGGACAAATTCCTTTAACAATGATTTACTTACTTTAACCCGAGCTCGCTCTTTACGTCTGGATCTATGTCGGTCGTGATAAGCTTCGGCACCTCGGTAGGGCTCGCCCATCGCACTTCGGTAATCTCCCCCGAGCCGTTTGGCTTTTGTACGGGCTCTGGCGCGTTTAACTTACAGAGATGATAAGCAACATGCACGGGGAACTGTGGGTGGGGACGCAAGGATATTTGGCGGATCACCTTCACGTCATATCCGGTTTGGCGGAACACATTTCGCTTTACACAATCGGCGCGGCTCTCGGTAATGCGCAGATTCCCACCGGGGAAAATCCATCGGAGCACAGCGCCGTCTTTTCCCATTTCTTCTTTTGTGAGACGCACCAGGAGGACCTCCCCTCTTTCGTTACGCACTATCCCTCGGTTTAAAAACTTGGTTGCTTCCTCCATATGCGCTTCCTGAAAGCTTATTGCTTTACCAGCTCCTTCACGCGTTCGACGATTTTTGACAGGTCATCGGTCTTCGATAAATACTCCCGCGCGCCAATTTCTTTTGCTATCTCTTTTGTTTCGCCCTTCACCGCCGGCCAAGGATTAGTTTCGCTCGTGAGAAATACGATTTTCATGTTTTTGGTTTCCGGATTCTTTTCAATATCCAAAATTGCCTCTGTGCCATTTTCCCCGGGCATATTGAGATCCATGAGGATAAGGTCGGGTTTCAAATTCGTCGCTTTTTCAACCGCCTCTGTGCCATCGTGCGCTTCGGCAACCAAAAAACCGTTCCGCTTGAGAGCGGTTGCCATAATCTCTTGAAAGCCGACGTCGTCGTCGGCTATGAGAATCACCGGAGCATCGCGCATATATGTCTATGAAGTCATTCCGAGAGAGCTCCCGACCTTCTCTACTATGTGGTCAAGCTCATCGGTTTTAAGCAAATATTCCACGGCACCCAATTCCTGAGCAAACCGCGCGTCGTTCTGATAAAATTCTGGTTGCGGATCCCCAAATGCGGTGAGGAGTATCACTTTCGTATTTTTGGTTATCGCATCTTCTTTGAGTTTTAGAAGCGCCGCAACGCCATCCATTTTTGGCATCTTTACATCCATGATAATGAGGTCAGGCGCTACTGCTTTCGCGCGCTCTATCGCCTCGACTCCGTCAGAACCCGTAGCAACCTCAAAACCAGAGGCCTTAAATTTGGTCGCGAGCACTTCCTGAAAATCCTTATCATCATCAATAACCAAGATGAGTGGAGGGTTGTGCATGTAAAATGATGCGGTACACGGTTGACCAGACCAGTCCTTTACTCTTATGATACCCTAATCCTATGGAACATAGTACCACAAAGTCACTCATTATAGAAATACGGGCCGGGGCCGGAGGGGACGAGGCCTCGCTTTTTGCCGGAGAGCTTGCCCGGATGTACCAACGCTATGCCACAAAGCGTGGATGGGGGTTTTTAACCATTGACGCGAACCAACACACGCTCGGGGGCTATAAGACCTTTATTGGGAAAATCACTGGCGAGGGCGCATATGACACGCTGAAGCT
>JAGVPS010000009.1 GCA_020052135.1 Minisyncoccota bacterium | reverse complement strand
CGTCGAACGGCAGGTTCCGCACCACGACTGGGTGCCCGATTTCCTGCGAAGCCGGGTGGATCGTGGCTTTGACTGTCGGAAGCCGGAGGACGGAAGCTACCTCCTCTGGACGCCCGCGGGTATCGAGAGTCGCGAGGCGTGCCCGGAGTTTCGTGGCAAGTCTTATCGCTATCTCTGGCAGATGAAGAATGATGTGCTTACCTGTCGCGAGGCAATCATTCTGTGGCTCCTCGTCTCCTGGAAAACCGGCGGTAAGGTCCTGCTCGATCCGAAGGGCTGGACTCGCTTGGGCTCCCGGGATGTCGATGGCTATGGCCTGTACGTCAGCGCGCGCGGCGGCAGGCTCTACGTCGACTGGTTCAATCCTGACAGTGCTCATCCGAGCGGCAGCGCTCGTTCCGTAGTCTCGTAACCCTTCAACCTCGAGACTTGTTCCCTGCCTGCCGGCAGGCAGGCCTTGACCCATGGCGTGTTCGTACGCCATGGGTCTCTTTTTTAAAAATTTGATAGAATTACATTGGCTATTACAGCCGGTCGAACACATAAGATTTTTATGTGCTTCGGTGTCGGTTTGCCACAACGTGCAGTTACCGAGACTGCTTGCCTGATCTTGGTGTGAAAAATATGCGAGACCTACTCGCGTATCGGCGCAAAAGAAAACCCTCCTGTGTTGAGGATGAACGCAGATTGTTCCTGCGGGAACGGTCGGTGATATGGATGAGATAAGGCAATAATGTGCTCCCGGAATGTCGATGGCAATGGCATGAACGTCAACGCGAACGACGACAGGCTCTACGTCAACTGGAACAATCCTGACAATGCTAATCCGAGCGGCAGCGCTCGTTCCGAAGTCTCACGACTGCACAAACTTCAGCCAGCCCGCGAGCATTTTGGATATTGTTTGAAGTTGGGATTCTAAGTTAAGATACTGTTTCTCTTCAATGATATTCAGCTCGCGGGCGAGGCGGATTAAACGTTTAAGGATTTCAATTTTTATCCGTGCGCGCCTGAGAGGAATTTGCTTTTCATATTTCGGAGAAAAGGCCGCTTGGATTGTGTTTTCATATGCCTCAAGAGTCAGCGATTCAACCCGCATCCAGATTCCAAAGCGATCTCGTTTGGGAATTTTATTCGCCAGAGAGTAGATATGCTTAAATAAATTAGTAAGAAAAGTTATAGATTTTTGATAATGCTCAAAAATCTGCTAGGGTTACAGGCATGCAGAAGTTTTATATCACCACAACCTTGCCGTACGTAAACGCAGACCCGCACATCGGGTTTGCCTTAGAGATTGTGCAAGCGGACGTGATCGCGCGCTACCATCGTGCAAAGGGCTCCTTCGACAAAGCTCAGGATAAAGACGAGGTGTTTTTTAACACGGGCACGGATGAGCATGGGCTTAAGATCTACCGCAAAGCCCTTGAAGCAAAAAAAGACCCGCAAACATATGTGGACGAATACGCAGCAAAGTTCGAGAAGCTCAAAACAGCGCTCAACCTTTCGTACAATAATTTTATTTGCACGACCGACCCGCATCACGTAACTGCGGCGCAGGAGTTTTGGAGGCGGTGCGAAAAGAACGGGGATATATATAAGAAGGAATACAAGGTGAAGTATTGCGTCGGGTGTGAGCTCGAAAAAACCGATTCGGAGCTTGTAAACGGCAAATGCCCAATTCATCCAAATTTAGAAATCGAAATTATCGAAGAAGAAAATTATTTCTTTAGGTTTTCGAAGTATCAGCAACCACTTTTAGATTTGTATAAAAAAGAAACTGATTTTGTAATTCCTGCATCGCGTCTAAATGAAATCCGTTCTTTTGTAGAGCGTGGGCTTGAAGACTTCAGTATTTCGCGACTCAAAACCAAAATGCCATGGGGCGTGCCGGTGCCAGGAGATGAAAGTCACGTGATGTACGTGTGGTTTGATGCACTCGTAAACTATATTTCGGCGCTCGGGTGGCCCTCCTTCGCTAAAGCTTCAGAGGGTAAACCTTCAAAATTCGAGGAGTTTTGGCCGGGCGTACAAGTTGCCGGCAAAGATAATCTGCGGCAACAAGCGGCTATGTGGCAGGCGATGCTCCTCTCTGCGGGACTTCCTCCCTCGAAACAAATTTTTATCCACGGGTTCGTCACGAATGCAGGCGAGAAGATGTCGAAGAGTTTAGGGAATGTAGTGAGTCCATATGATCTCGTAGAAAAATATGGTTCGGCTAGCTCACCACAAGCTGGCACAGACGCGGTGCGGTACTTTTTGCTACGCGGATTGCACCCGTATGAAGACGGCGACTACACCGAAGAAAAATTTCGTGAACTCTATAATGCAGACCTCGCAAATGGGATTGGCAACTTAGTGCAACGAGTGACTACGCTTGCGGAAAAAGCAAGGCTTACGGATATTCGCCTCGCAACCGGGAAATTTGAATCTATAGTTGCTACGGCAAAAAAATCCCTTGGTGACGCCCTTCTTGGGTACGATTTCCAGCGTGCGATTGGTGTGGTGGGCGAGCTTGTCCGCGCTGGCGACTTGTATGTGAATGAAACAAAGGTATGGGAACAGCAAGGGAATAAACAACTTGCTATTCTTGCTGACTTGTCATCGCTCATTTTGAACATCGCAAATCTTTTGGAAATATTTTTGCCGCAGACCGCCGAAGAGATTGCAAAGCGGTTTGGGTTCACGATCGCCGAACTCCGCACGCCCGAAGTTAAACCGCTCTTAATAAAAAAAGGAGAGCCGCTCTTTAAGCGAATCATATAAGTTTTCAAATCTCTTCAATTGTGCGACCGCACAATTGAAGAGATTTGTGTGAGTCGAGGACGCTATGAAGGTTTATAGCATCTTAAGAAACAAGGGAAAAAGCTGAAGTCTCTTGACCCATGGCGTGTTCGTACGCCATGGGTCTCTTTTTTAAAAATTTACTCTTCTACCGTTATTGCGCCAGTAAACTGCGGATAGAGGTGGTCGTGCATTCTCCAGATACCAGGCTTATCAAACGTGAAGCTCCACGATTCGCCGGGGGGAATTCCCTCAAGCGGATCGAACTCGGGATAGATGCCGTGGGTGGGGTGGATATTTGACGCGGGCCAGCGATCGCGCTCGTCTTCGTTTATAAACGCGACAGTTGTGCCGAGTGGGACCGTGATTTTCGACGGCTCGAATCCCGCGGGTGTCATGCGGATCACGGTGTCCATCGCACCCGGCATGTCATCGCTCGACGGAAGCGAATTTACGTTTCGTCTGTCGCCCTGCGTAAGCAAGAATCCGAGTGCAAGCAGAACGAACAGCCCGAAAATGGTAAGTGATTTTTTCATTTGATTTTACGATGCGAAGCGAGTGAAATCACTTTGCAATGGAATTCGGATATTATGGATACTTTGCGGATTTCATTGCGAAGAATCTTTGTTTAATAGTTATGGTATGCGGGTTCGACAATCAGCTTGGTATGCGACTTCCGCTTTCGCGCAAAATGATTCGTGTTCGGCATTTGAGGTGAAGACGTTCGGCGCTCTATTAAAAATGGTCGTATAGCACGCGGATTTTTCGGCGGTAGCGGTAAGCAGTTTGCAAAATGCGAGCGCGTTATCTTGTCCGGTTGGGTCCCAGAACGCGTCCTGCGCGGCGCCGTTT
>JAGVPS010000070.1 GCA_020052135.1 Minisyncoccota bacterium | reverse complement strand
TGACGAAGAAAGCGACCCTGATTTTATCGCGCTTCTTACCGCTTCGACGGCGCTCGCCATCTCAAATGTCCCCTGGGCCGGTCCGGTAGCTGGAGTAAAAATAATGAAACGGAAAATGAGCGGTGAATTTGTTATAAATCCAAAAAACAGCGAAGTTGCCGCTGGTTTTGAATTGGTAACCTTTGTTGCGGGTACCACGGACAAGATAAACATGATTGAGCTTGAAGGCATAGAAGCAACCGAGTCTAACGCGGCGGACGCATTTGCCGCTGGACTCGTTCACATCACAAAGCTCGTAGATTGGCAGAAAAAAATCGTACAGGAAATAGGCAATGCAAAAGTTGCCGTACCGCTCATGGAGCCGCATGAAGAAATGAAGTCAAAGATTCATGATTTTTTGAGCGGTAAAATCGAAAAAGCGATTTATGTGAAGGACAAAACCGAGCGAGAGCAATCAGTCCGCGCGCTCGAGGCTGAACTTGTTGCGTTCTTAACCGATGCGGGCGCAGACGCCACGAACATAGAGGCGGCGAAACACTTTTTTGAAGAGGAAATTGATGCGGTGGTGCATAAAAACGTACTGGATTCCGGAAAGCGGCCTGATGGCCGGGGCCTTGATGAAGTTCGCGAGCTCTATGGAGAGGTAGGACTTTTAAAACGAACGCATGGTTCAGCGCTCTTCATGCGTGGAAATACGCAATCGCTTGCGATTACGACTCTCGGCCCGCCCTCCGCCGAGCAACTTGTAGAAACCATTGAATTTAGCGGCAAGAAACGCTTTTTGCTCCACTATAATTTTCCCTCGTATTCTGTGGGAGAAACAGGACCGTTTCGTGGTCCGGGCAGGCGGGAAATCGGACATGGCGCACTCGCCTTGAAAGCCGTAAAACATAGCATTCCAACACCCGGCGAATTTCCCTATACCATACGGGTGGTTTCCGAAGTGCTCTCCTCAAATGGATCCTCGTCAATGGCTACCGTGTGCGCCACCACGCTCTCACTCATGGATGCCGGTGTGCCCATTAAGAAAATGGTTGCTGGTATCGCAATGGGCATGATGTCCGACGATGCGGGCAACTACAAGATTTTGACCGATATCCAAGGACCGGAAGATCATTATGGCGACATGGATTTCAAAGTTGCGGGCACGCGTGAGGGCATTACCGCGGTTCAGATGGATGTGAAGATTAACGGTCTTACCCCAAAAATACTTGCGGAAGCCCTAGAAAAAGCCCGCATAGCGCGCCTCCATATCTTGGGGGTCATGGAGAAGGTGCTTAGCAAGCCCCGCGACCATGTATCTCCCTATGCGCCGGTTATTCTCACCGTACAAATTCCTCCCGATAAGATTGGCGAAGTGATCGGCCCGGGCGGCAAGGTAATCAATGGCATTATCCGCGACACCGGAGCCCTCGCAATCGATATTGAAGAGGACGGACTCGTGTTTGTAACCGCTGACACAAAAGAAAAGGCAGAAGCGGCGCTCAGCGAAGTAAAATCAATCGTCAAAACATATGCCGTGGGCGATATTGTCGAAGGAGAGGTGGTAAAAATCCTCGAATTTGGCGCGATCGTACAACTTGGTCCTCGGCAGGACGGCATGATTCATGTGTCTGAATTGAAAGAAGGGTTTGTAAAGAAAGTGGAAGATGTGGTGAAGGTAGGGGATTTTGTACGCGCAAAAGTGGTGCGTGCTGATCCGGATGGACGGATTGGACTTTCTCTTAAAGCGTTAGGGTAACGCGGGATGACAAAAAACCACTCCGTAGCACTGCGGAGTGGTTTTTTTGTTTGGTTCTCCACAGGAGGTATCTTGCACGTGCTATACTTTTATTGAAAGGTTTATTCGCGCTATTAATCTTAAATTCTCATTATTCCCTCCTTCGCATACAGCTTAGGCGGGTACGGGTGATCACTCTATGGACAGCATACAAAATCCCAATCAACAGCCCAGCAGTTCTCTTCCGCAAGAACCCACTCAACCTAAGTTTGGTCCGCCGCCGCAACCGAATATTAGCCTGCGCACTCCTCAGTCGGACCTCCGCTCCATACAACGGGGAGATGCGTTGCCTGTGCCAGAATCAGTCTTGCCGCCCGAGAATCCGAGTGAACCGGTATTTCGGCCGGAAACACAGGTTTCAGAAGGAGGGATGCATATAGAAGAAGAAGCAAGCGGAGGAAAGAAAAAATTTTTACTGTGGGTCATTGTAGGAGTTGCGGTTATTGTTGTCGGGGGCGCCGGATATTTTGTGGTATATCCATTGCTCTTCCCAAGCGTTGAAGAGCCAGAGGATCTAACGGTGATTCCGCCATCTACTAACGTAGAGCCGGCTGTACACCAGACTCTTTTTGTTGGCATACCCGGAACGACTACTGAGGTGTTGCTTACCGACCTCACGCATTCCACGGTGAATGCTAATCTCGCAAGCGCGGCTGTATTTAAACAACCCTCGGGTACGGTGCAAGAAGTGGTAATGAAGGATATTTCAGGCAACCAGGTAGCATTCAAAAGTTACTTAAATGTATTTGTGCCTACGCTTACTGCGGAAGCGCTCGACAGCTGGTTTGAAAATGACTTTACTGAATTCATGTATTACGACGATGCAGGCGCATGGCCGGGCACGATTGCGAAAGTAAAAACCGGCGCGAATATTGAAGAGGCAAGAACTGCCATGACCGCCATTGAAGGAGCAGACCTTGCCAAATTCTATCTCCTGTCGCCGGGAGTATTGGATCCCTTCAAGGACGGCAAGATCAAGGATTATGCGGCTCGGTATGCCAAGGGTTCAGCCGCGGGCGCTTCCTTTAACTATGGCTTTGGCGGCAATTATTTCCTCCTCAGTACTTCATATGACGGACTGAAAGCAGCAGTTGCGCTTCTAGGGATTTGACCAATCACAAAGATAAAAATTTCCCCGTACAGGGGGATTTTTATTTTTGTGAACGACGCTTTGATTGTTTTAATTCTCCGAAGTCTTTTTATGGCATACACAGAATTTCATGCATAGTGCTCTCGCAGGCGATAGCTAAACGCCTCGGCGAGATGACCCTGGGAAACATGGGGAGATCCTTCAAGATCGGCGATCGTTTGCGCGACTTTGAGCGTTCGATAGTATCCGCGCGCAGATAAGAAGGATTTTTCTGCCGCGCTCTTCACGAATTTTTTTGCCTCGTCATCGAGTGTAATCACTTCGTCGCATTCTTTTGAATTCATTTCGGCATTGGTAAATTTATGTTTTTTGGAAAGGCGGGCGCGCTGTATGCCGCGAACGACCTTGATTTTTTCCCGTAGCGTGTGAGATGTACGAGCGCCCGTGCTTTCCGCTTTTTGCAACTCCCCAATAGTAACTCGCGGGACCGTGATCTGGAGATCAATACGATCCAGCAGGGGTCCGGAAACCTTTTTTTGGTAGCGGAGCACTTCATACGCGGCGCAGGTACAAGGCTTTTCAAGATCGCCAT
>JAGVPS010000071.1 GCA_020052135.1 Minisyncoccota bacterium | reverse complement strand
TTCAAAACAAAAAATATGCGCTTGACGCAGTTCGCGTAGGAAAGGGGCTCTATGGGCTTTGGCCCAACAAACATCTTTCCCCAGTGCTCTCCTGGCGGGCGCGCATCAGCGAAATTAAGTACGTTCCGAAAGGCGGATATGTTGGGTATGATTTAACTGAGCGAATGTCAAAAAAAACACGGCTTGCGGTTATTCCCATCGGCTATTGGCACGGATTTCCCCGAGCGCTTTCCTCGATAGGCAGTGTGCTCATACGAGGCAAACGGGCGCGCGTTGTGGGACGCGTGTCAATGGATGTGCTCACGGTGGATGTCACCCGAATTCCGGCTCGCGTAGGGGACATGGTCACCTGTATCGGAAAAAGCGGTGGAAAAGAAATAACCGCAGAGGAATTTGGGAAAAAAGCAGGTATGACTAATTCAGAAAGCACCACGCGCATCAATCCCTTAATTGAGCGGATGCGCACGTAATACTTATGCAGCCGTTGCATCTCTTATCAAAAAGGAAGGTGCGCGAGCGCACTCTCCATCATCGCAGATTTAAATTACTGCTCTACGTGAGCGCGTGTATTGTGCTGTGTATTGCAATCTTTATCGGTGTTCGATACGGAACCTTTTTTAAGGTACGCGCCATAACTGTTTTTGGTTTGCCTGACGGCATAGAAGAGGAAGAAGTTCTCGCTACGCTGAACGAGGCTATCCAAAAACGCGTACCTGCCCTTCTTCTGGGGATGGAAAATATCTTGTCTTGGCCCGGCAAAGAGATAGTGCAGGATACAGGCGTGCCGTACATTAGAGAAATGTTATTGACGCGGGATTTTTTTCGCAGGAAGGTTAGTATCACTATTCTTCCCCGCGAGCGCTTTGGTGTCTGGTGCGCTCATGAAGCTGGGGTACACTGTTTTTGGTTTGATGGAATAGATGGAGTGCTTATTGAGGAAACCTCAATCCCCGAGGGACAGATTATTCCTACAGTTTTTGAAATTTCGGGGGAACCGCTCATGTTAGGAAAACACACACTATCTCCGGAAGCGCTCGGACGCCTTAAAGAAATTCTACTCTTTTTCCCGCAGAAAGACTTTTCCGTGAAAACTACAGAGCTGGATCGAACTCTCGAAGAGGTACGAGTGGCGCTTGTCTCCGGACCAATTATCAGCTTTAGCCTCCGACTCGACCCAAAAATTCCCCTGAATGCTCTTACCTCATTTTTAAAGAGCCGTTCTATGGGTTCATTGGCCTCCATCGATCTTACGGTAGAAAATAAACTCTATTGGGTCGTGCGCTAATCTGTATGTGGAACGCATTTCCTCGGGACGATGAGCGAACAGTATGGACTCGGCATATTAAAAATAAAATGCTCTTTTATGCGCTCTCCGAACAGCGCATTCGCGGGGTGCTTCGGTTGCCCGACCGGAAAGAAAAAGGAATTGCGGAGCACACGATCGCGGTTATGCGGCGCGTAAAAACAAAAAAGAAACCCGAAGAAATTTGGGTAATGTACCAAACAAAATCTCAAAAATCAAAAATCAAATCTCAAAAATTATCTTTCAAGACCAAAAAAAACATCATGATCAGCGCGTGGAGGTATCCGGGGGTGACAAAGCCGGGAGCGCCCATTCCGATTCCTCGGGATATTTTGGAGGAATTGGGCGGATGACGAAGGTGTCTTGAATATGGTTATATACCTATACCGTATATATGTCGCAACTTCATTTTAAGAAAGAGGGACGTGGAGAGAAAACACTTATTTTACTCCACGGATGGCCGGGGAATTTGGCGCGTTGGAATGAGCTGGTGCGACTTTTGGAAAACCGCTACACCATATATCGGGTTGATTTTCCCGGTTGGGGAGAAACGCCGCTTTCGCGCGTTTATACGCTCGCGGACTATGCAAACGATGTGTATGAATTTTTGAAGACCCATGGTATTGCTCATCCTATTGTGGTTGGGCATTCATTTGGCGGTCGCGTAGCCATAAAACTGCTTGCGCATCACCCCGGAGTAGCAGAGAAGTTAATACTTATCGCAAGCGCGGGCATAGAGCGTAAAAGCTTTGTCGTGAGAGTTATTAGCGCCATGAAGCCCTTTATTCCTAAATTTCTTCATCCCATACTTCGGCCACTCATCGTTTCTAAAGACTATGCAGAACTTGATGGGCTAAAACGAGAAACGTTTGTTAATGTCATTTCAGAAAATTTAGAAAATCTCCTGCCGAGCGTTGATGTCCCGACACTGCTTATTTGGGGAGCGCACGATCGTCTGACTCCGCTCTGGCAGGGTAGGATCATGGAGAAGCTCTTGCCGCGCGCGCGATTCGTTCTCATTCCAGACGGCGACCATGGCCTGCCTTACCGGAGGCCAGAAGAGGTAGCTCAGGCTATAATTGAATTTGCATGATACTCGAGATTATTTACCGATATGCCATTTTGCTCCTTGCTCTCCATGCGCTGAACTACTGGGCCTATTTTTTGCAGCTCAAAGAGTATCGCTGGGACCGGTTTATAGGTTCGTTCGACACCTTCCATGATGTAAAGAAGATCGCGCTTCAAACGTTTAACGTACGCTATTGGTACCGGCCAAAATTCACCCTGCGCGCGCTCATGAGCCTCTTTGCAGGAGTGGCGCTTTTTCTTTCCGTTTTTGTGCTACTTCCCGTAAGGTACGAACTTCTGGGACTTATTGCGGCTCCTATTGCGGGGACGCTCGGAGTGCTCATCATCAATCCATTCTTTTGGTTCATTCGGCGCACGGTTATTTTTCGCGCGCGGAACAGAATGCGAAAATTCGATGGTACGGTCATCGGCATTACGGGGAGCGTGGGTAAAACTTCGACCAAAGAACTACTCGCACACGTCCTAGAGACGAAGTTTTCAGTTGAACGGACGCAAGGAAACGACAATTCGGAAATTGGGGTGGCTCTAGCCGCCCTTCGGATCCCGCTCGACACTCAATTTTTTATTGTGGAAATGGGCGCGTATCGGAGAGGGGAGATCAAGGCAATTTGCGATATCGTGCGGCCCAAAATAGGCATCATCACTGCGATTGGGGACCAACACCTTTCCCTATTTGGGAGTTTGGAGAACTTGAGAAAAACAAAGTTCGAACTCATTGACGCGCTTCCTCAGGATGGTTTACGGCTGGTTAGCGGGGAAGATTTTCATCTTACCGAGGCGTCCCACATAGAAATGAGCCGGGAAAATATTAGTTTTACATACAAAGGAGAAAAATTTACTGTGCCGATCCTAGGAAAAAGCCGCGTATCAAATCTGCTCGCGGTTATAAAAGTCGGAGAGTATCTTGGTATCCCGCTCCGGCAGATTGCGCATGCGCTCGAGAGCATTGCTCCCGACCTGCTCTATCCTAAATTGTATCTGGCAAAAAAAGGAGGAACGATCATTGATGACACGCATAATTCAAGCCATGAGTCATTTCTCTCTGTGATCGACTATCTTTCCGTGTGGGAGGGGTATATAAAAATCGTGGTGACGCCTGGCATGATTGAGCTCGGGAGCCGAGCGCGCGAGGATCATCTGCGCGTTGGGCAGGCACTCGCGAGTGTGGACAAGGTATTTGTGACGAATCCGAATTTTTTTGAGGAGCTGAATACTTCTAAAAACGCGATTTTAGTGGTTGATCATTATGTGCTTCTACAAAAGCTCGAGGAATTTCTATCGCCAAAAACCGTGATTCTTTTTGAGGGGAGGATGCCGAAAAACGTTCTCGACGCACTTACGGAAAAAACATGATATGGCAAAATCAATTTTTACCTCATTAATTCCAAATTTTTCATCTCGCGACATCATCCTTTCGCTGAAGCTTTTTTTCGAGCCTTGGAATTATACAAACGATGATTGGGGAAAAGAGCTTGCGCAAAAACTTTCTGCATATCTTGGTGTATCCGATGTTGTGCTCGCTGATTCGGGAAGAACTGCGGAGTATCTTTTGCTTAAAGCATTGGGCATCGGAGCAGGGGATGAGGTAATCATCCAAGCATTCACGTGTGTTGCAGTTCCCAATTCGGTGAAGTGGGCTGGAGCAGTTCCCATATATGCTGATATCGATTTGACATTCAATCTTGATCCAGACGGGCTTGAATCGCGTATCACGCCAAGAACGAGGGCGGTGATCGTCCAGCATACGTTCGGTTACCCGGCGAATATGGAGCGCGTCGCCGCGATTTGCAAGAAAAAAGGATTGCTCCTCATCGAGGATTGCGCACACGGGTTTGGGGGAAATTATGGCGGGAAAAAACTCGGTACGATCGGGGATGCGGCATTCATGAGTTTTGGGCGGGATAAGGTGATCTCCGGTGTTTGGGGAGGGGCGATTGTCGCAAAAGACGCGCAGGTGATGGTACGGTTGCGGAAGGAAACAAGCGCACTTCCTCGCAGAGGCACCTTGTGGATTGCAATGCAGCTTATGTACATCCCGCTTATGGCGACGGTCATGCACACCTACCGTCTTTTTGGCATCGGTAAACTCTTGCATATGATTTTAAAAAAAACAGGCATTTTTTCATCTGTGCTTACGGTGGGAGAAAAAAACGGCGAATTGCCTGCGCGCTTTTGCTTTTACGGAGGTATAGCTCCGCCGCTTGCAAAATTGATTTCATCCCAGATGGATCGGCTGAACGGCTTTATCGCGCACCGCCGCTCGCTTGCGCGATATTACGCAGAAAGTTTTCATATTCCCTATGTAGAGGGTCATACCTATCTCCGGTTTCCAATGTTGAGCCTTCTTGCGTCGGATATTCGCAAAGCGGCGGGGCGCAAAAACATGTTTTTGGGTGACTGGTACAATGTAGTGGTAGCGCCTGACAGCGTGGACCAAAGAAAAACAGGGTATATCGCGGGGTCCTGTCCACGGGCGGAACAGGCGGCAAGCCATATGCTGAATTTACCGACACATCCGCGCATGACGATCGAGGATACGGCGCGCGTTGCGGCGTTTGTAAAAACATATATACAAGCATGGACATTAAGGAAATAACCGATCGCGCGATATGGGACGGATTCGTAGCAACCGTTCCCGATTTCACTTTTCTCCAAGGGTGGAATTGGGGAGAATTCAATCGCGCGCGCGGGGAGAAGGTGTGGCGATGGGGGATATATGAAGGCGATCGTTTGCTTGGGGTCTGCCAAGTGGTGAGTGTGACCGCGCGGCGGGGAAATTTTTTATTTGTACCACATGGACCGCTTTCAAAAACAGGTGACGTTAGCGCGTTTTTGCCGCTCCTTATAAAGAAGATCGCCGATGTTGCACGTACTTCACGGTATTCATTTATACGCATATCTTCCTTGCTCGAAGCTACGGAGGAGAACCGTATGCTGTTCTCTAAGCTGGGGTTTAGGGGCGCTCCCTCGTATATGCACGCAGAGGAAACATGGCTGTTGCCGCTCCCGGGCACTGAGCAGGCGCTTTTGAAGGAGATGCGTAAAACAACGCGCAATCTTATCTCCCGCGCCGAGCGAGAT
>JAGVPS010000073.1 GCA_020052135.1 Minisyncoccota bacterium | reverse complement strand
TGAAACCACGACCCTTATCCGAAAGCTCAAACTCGAGAAAAAAATTAGCTTCCTTTCAACCGGTGGCGGTGCTATGCTGGAGTTCCTCGCTGGGGAAAAACTGCCGGGAATTGAAGCCCTCAAGTAACAGATGAAAAATATTGTAATTCTTTATCATACCGGTTGCTCAGATGGATTTGGTGCCGCCTGGGTAGCTTGGAAAAAATTCGGCAATCAAGCCGAGTATATTCCTTTGCGACATCAAACACGACCAGACAGGCATCTCGCCGGAAAACGTGTGTATCTTTTAGATATAACCTTTTTTGGAAAAGATCTGGCGTGGCTTTTAAAAAATGCCCATAGCGTTACGACGATTGATCATCACGCCCAGGCACTTCCTGAAATTAAAAAGGCTCCTACTCATATGTTTCGAAAAGATAAAAGCGGGGCAACTCTTGCGTGGTCCTTTTTCCATCCTCATGAACGCACTCCTCGTATGCTTAAGCATATTGAAGATATAGATTTGTGGAGACTCTCTCTTCCAAAGACACAAAAAATTATGGCCGCACTCGACGCTGAGCCGATGGAATTCAAAGCGTGGAGCCAATTTGCAGAAAAGCTTGAGAGAAACGCGTCTGCTAAGAAAATTATTGAGACGGGAACTGCTCTTTTCGGATATCAGTTGACGCTCGCGAAGAATCTTGCTCGTAAGGCTGCAGAAGCTCGATTTGGCGGCTATCGCGCAGGAGTAGTTAACTCTCCTATCCTTAATTCAGAAATTGGCTATGAGCTATATCATACCCTTAAATTCCCTATAGGTATTATTTGGTCAAGGAGAAAAGATTATTATTCCATCTCTCTTCGATCAAAGAAAATTAATGTAGCTCGTCTTGCAAAGCGTTATGGCGGCGGCGGGCATCCAGGAGCTGCTGGAATAAAGCTGCCACTAAATGCTAAACTACCATGGCAATACAAGAAAAATGCCTGAAAAGCTCTTTGCTGATGAAATATTAGTTATCTACACAGACGGCGGATCACGCGGCAATCCAGGACCCGCGGCTATTGGGTTTGTGGTAGGCGGGAGGAAGTATGGCGAGGCGATTGGCCACACCACTAATAATGTCGCGGAATATCGCGCAGTGATTAGCGCCCTTAAAAAAGCAAAACAGCTTCTCGGTAAATCTGTGGCAAAGAAAACAGCGCTTGATATCCGCATGGACAGCAAGCTTATTGTCGAGCAAATGAACGGCCGCTACAAAATTTTAGAGCCGGATTTGCAGACGCTCTTTCTTGAACTCTGGAACATGAAACAAGATTTTAAATCTGCGCATTTCAGCCATGTGCCGCGCGCCGAGAATAAAGATGCGGATGCGATGGTAAATCAGGCGCTGGATGGACACCGCCCCGCATCAGAAAACGAGCAAACACTTTTATAAAAACACCGCCCTAAGGCGGTGTTTTTTTGGTAGCCAATAAGCCGGATTCTGTTCCGATTGCGTTCGAGCAAAGCGAGTTACGCAAGCGCGAACCCCGCCAACGGCGGGGTACACGATTTTGTAATTCCTCACAAGCTCGGAAACAAAATCGGTACGACCATTTATCTGTGATAGACATTGCTGTCTACCTATAGCGGTATTCTCCGACTTAAGGTCGGAGCACAACCTTGCACTCGGGTAAGGATTTAGCCGTTTCACTTCTGCCTTTTTATCCCTAGAGCAGAATTGAGCCGTCGAGCTTGGGATGGGGCTCTCCTTAGCTTTCGCTTCGGACGTCACTGTTCGCACCTCTGCCTTATGTATGAGAGCTTTCGCCCTTATACATTTGTACTGGCGGGCGTTACCCGCTACCTGTTCCGCCTCATCGGCGGATAAGTGTCCGGACTTTCCTCTCCGCCAATGAGGCGGAGCGGTCGTCTAGGCTACCAAAATGTATTATAGCATACTTTCGAAATATTGACAACATACCGCAGATGTGCTATTCTTTAATAACCTTCTGGAACGTCCAGATGGCGGTAAACTCACTGAGGGAGAGAACGTGAAAAATCAGCGAAGTGTCGTTGCGAACCAACCGTCACCCGAGGTGACCTGGCTCCGAGAGAGCTGGAGGGGGTATGGCGTCGGGTTCGTCTTCTTGCTCATGCTCCTTGCGTTCAGCCAGTTCGAGTACATTGCTGGATGGCTTGGCCCAATTCTCCGCTCCTTCTTCTCGTCCTTCTTCTCGTGACACGGCCAATTGGTGGCCGTAAGCACCGGCGCTTCCCCGCATTACGCGAGGGAGCGCCGCTTACTTTCTTGTCAACATATTTATACTTATATCTGCCATGGCAGATATAAGTATAATAAATGCGATAACGCTTGTAAGCGTTATTTATCTACTTTTTCGATTACAATCGGCGCTTTTGTATTTTCTTGTGCGGTTAAGTACCCCAGCGCGAAGCTGATCGTCGCGATAAGGGCAATAAAGATTCCCAAGAGTAAATCTTTTTCATGATCAAGAACCCAGGTTTTAAGACGAAAAAACATATTAATTCAAAATTGAAAAATTCCTGCCTGCCGGCGGGCAGGAAAGTTTAAAATGGCAGTTTAAAATTATAAAATTTTGCATTGTCATTTTGCATTTTGAGATTTACATTTTACATTCCTAAAGATTGAAGTATGTTTCCCACTTTTCATACAGTTCCTTAGTCGCGTGCAAATCCCCCACGTTATATTTCGCAATTTCTTTGTATTTTTTCTTTTTGAACAGCAAACTCACATCGTCTCCGGTAACTCCTCCTGATTTCGGGCTCTTAATACCAAAAGCGCGCGTCCATAGGTGTAGACTCCCCTTTCTCCTGCTTGCGCCGTAAAAAGAGAGTTGGTCTAAAAGATCAACATGAATGGCTTGCGCGTGCTGTTGGTAGAGATATCGTCCTGCCATAAGGTTTTTTGTTGGCCGAACATTATGAACTGCGGAACGCACCATGAGAAAAGGAACATCGAAAGAGCGTCCATTAAAAGTGATAAAAACGTCGTATTCTCGCGCAACGTCCCAGAACTTACGCACAATTTGCTCCTCAGTCATCGCCTCAAAGGTTATGCCGTCCTCCTCAAAACGGGGATTTTTCTGCCCGGGCGATTGATAATATACGCCTCCCTTGCCCACATGCACATCCATCACGCCAAGCGCCACAATATGGGCGGTGAGCGGGGAAAAGCCAAGCCCATTTTTTAAGTCATCAAGCAGGCGATTGTATTCATCTTTGTCGTCTGCTTCTTTTTCTATCCAGCGCGTCAGAGCGTCTTGAGTCGTTTTATCTAAAGACTCAAAATCCTCCCCCACGGTCTCTATATCAAACACCAGTTTTTTAGTTATTGACGGCATATACTCAAGTATACTATACTTTCTTTTGCCTTGGTTCTTGATGGAACTCCTGGAATAAGGTGCGGTTTCCCCCTTCTTCCCCTTTTCCCCCCCCGTGCTTGGTTCTGGGAGGCCTCATGAACCAAGGCCTCAAAAAACTAACCATAATTGTGAGCTCCCCGCAGCCCCGCAGGGCGGGGTGCGGGATGCTCATAATTTCTAAATTCGTTCCTTATTAAGAAATTATGGCACATACTAAATCAGGAGGGTCAACAAAATTAGGAAGAGATTCCGCGTCAAAACGGCTCGGCGTAAAGGTAAGCCACGGCGAAGTAGTTTCCATGGGTGAAGTTATTGTTCGCCAGCGGGGCACGCACTATGTGCCGGGCAAAAATGTCAAACTCGGAGGGGATGACACTATCTACGCAATAAAAAACGGCACGGTGCAATTTCTTTCTCGAATGAAAACCAGATTTGATGGCACGAGGAGGGCTGTTAAAGTGGTTACTATTCTTCCGGTTGCAAAATAACGGTTACCGTAGCTTGTATTCCTTTTCCCAGAACCACCTCCACGAGGTGGTTTCCTGTTTTTTTGAGCGGTTTTTCGAGATGCACTAACCCATGTAAACCCTTGCCGTGAAGTTCTTTCTCAATCATGTCTTTGGTCACCGAGCCAAAAATTGCTCCTTCTTTGCTTGCTTTTACCTTGAAAAGTAGCTCAGCTTTCTCTAAAAGCTGTTTTTCTTTGGCGTGCGCGATGTCCAATTCTTCCTCTTCTTTTTCAAATTGCTTTTTAAGAGATAGGTGATCTTCGGTTGCCCTTACCGCAAGTTTTCGTGCAATCAAAAAATTTCTCGCGTAGCCGTCCGCGACTTCTTTTATATCCATGCGCTTTCCTAAGCCTTTTACGTCTTTAAGGAGTAAAATTTTCATAAAAAGGTGATCAGTAATTTATAACTGGTCATTGGAACAATGGGGAAGCAAATTACTAATTACCAGTTACTGCTTTTGTTATTTCGCTTTGCAATACTTCTATTGCTTTCTCGAGCTGCCGATCTTTTCGTTCGGCAATATCCTGCTCGGTAAGCTCTACCACGTAGTCTGGCGTAAGCCCGTTTTTCTCGATAATAATTCCTTTTGGCGTCAACCAATGAGCGACAGTGATCTTTAGTTTTGACCCGTCTTTAAGTCCATGCAGTTCTTGCACGGTTCCCTTGCCAAAGCTCTGAGCGCCCACAATCTGTATCCCACGAATATCTCGGAGCGCTCCTGCAAGAATCTCTGATGCTGATGCCGATCCCTCGTTCATAAGGATTACCACCGGCATGCTTATGAGTGCTTCATTGCCTGAAGCTTTAAATATCCGAGGAGGATCTATCCGGAATTCTTCGGTAACCACAACTTCTCCTTTTTCTACAAACCATCCTGCGAGGTGGATAGCGACCTCCAGAAATCCTCCCGGGTTGTTCCGTAAATCGAGAATCATGCCCTTGGCATTCTTGGTGAGCGCTTCTACGGCAGGATCGGTAAAATCAAACGCAGCGTTTTCATTAAAGCTATGGATGTTAATGTACATAATGCCGTTATCCATGAGTTTTGAGTCAATGGTCGGCACCATAATCGTGTCACGCGTGATTTTAAAACTTTTAGAGTTCTCCCATCCATTTCGGAGAACGTGAAGAGTTACCACGCTTCCAATCGGCCCCCGAATTTTTTTGACCGCATCATTCACACTCATACCGGTAGTAACCGTGTCGCCTATTTTGATGATTTTATCTCCTGACAAAAGCCCCGCCTTTTCCGAAGGAGAGCCTTTGAGTGGTGCGACAATAATAAGTTCATTATCTTTGAGGCCGATTTCCGCCCCTATACCACCAAAGCTACCATTAATATCCTCCTCAAATTTCTTTGAATCATCGGGGCGGAAAAAATTTGTGTTCGGGTCACCAAACGAGTTAGTAAGTCCCTCAATTGCGCCATAGACCAGATTTTGGTCGGCGATTTGATTGCCAGAAATGTGCGTTGTTTTCAAAAGATCCCATGCCTCCCAGAAAAGACCGAAGTCAGCAGTCACATCTTCATCGCCTATATTAGTAATTCCCTTTACTAGTATTGTCTTTGGATATTCCGTGCCGCGAGCATATCCTGCATAGAAACCTCCGCCAGCAAGAATAACTGCGCCGACCAAAAAGCCGATGATTACTGCCGTATTTTTTGAAATATGATGTTTAAAAAAAGAAAATGGGCTTTCCATAAAAGTCATTCACTTTATAATACCATTATAGGCCCAACAAGCGCAAAACCTAGAAAGAATAGGGTTGCTTATTATATACTAGCGGTATGCAACTAGCTCGTCCTGACAAACCATACTTTGAGGAACTTGCAAAACGAGCGAAAGAATCACACGTCCATAGCGCCCACCAGCTTGCTGGTCTTGAGATTGCTGACATATTAGGGGACCAGAAGCATAAAGCACTCTATATAAAGCTTGCTAAAAAACATGGATCCCACAAACTCATTACTCTTGCAAAATCGGTTGCGGAGAAAAAAGATGTTAAAAATGCGGGCGCGTATTTCATGAAAATCATTACGAAGGAAAACCTGCACACATGAGCGAAATAGTCACGATCCATAAGAAAAAAGATGAGAAATTTCTCAGGCAAAAGACGCGTGAGGTTGATTTTCATAATCTTAAAAAACTAAACCTCCGAGCGCTCGTAAAAGATATGCGCTCCATCATGCGGCGCGCCGATGGAGTGGGACTTTCCGCAAACCAAATCGGACTTGAGATGAAGCTTTTTGTCGCGGAAATCCCCGCAGATCAGGGCGAAGGAAAATCAAAGTTCTACGCGGTAGTAAATCCGGAGATTGTGAAACTCGGCAACAACATGGCAGAGATGGAGGAGGGATGTCTCAGTGTTCCCGGCATTTTTGGTCCCGTATCCCGGCCTGACAAGATTGTTATTTCTGGCTTCGATATACACGGGAAACATGTAAAGATTAAAGCATGGGGTTTTCTCGCGCGCGTATTTCAGCACGAAATTGATCACTTACACGGAACGCTTTTTATAGATAAGGCGAAGAGCTTGCATCAAACCGAGAACATAGAAAGTAAATAATATGAAATTCGTATTTTTCGGTTCGCCGCGATTTGCCGAAATCGTGCTTGAGAAACTCATTTCTGCGGGTTTTATCCCAGAAGCCGTAGTGACGAATCCCAATCGGCCGGTTGGGCGAAAGAAAACTATTACTCCGCCACCCGTTAAGGTGCTCTCTGAAAAGCACGGCATTAAGGTTTTTCAACCGGAAAGTTTGGAAATTAAGAATTGGAAATTGGAAATTGGAAAAATCAAAGAGATATCTTTTGATTTTTTTATTATTGCCGCCTATTCCAAAATTCTTCCGAAGGAAATAATTTCAACTCCCCGCTTAGGAACCATCGGCGTCCATCCCTCGCTCTTACCGAAATATAGAGGTGCCTCTCCTATCC
>JAGVPS010000025.1 GCA_020052135.1 Minisyncoccota bacterium | reverse complement strand
TGGCGAGCTTGTCGAGCAGTGGCGGGACTGGCTTCCTTGGTCTGGTTTCGTTCAGCAATTCTTGATAAAATGAGTTCGAGCCAAACTGTAAAGACACACTCGACGTTACGTGTTGATCGGTGTCAGAACTGCATTACCTTCACTCGCCATTTGCGAATCATGCGCTCAGTCAATCGCAAGGTTTCTACATAAGCACGGCCTTGCAGATAATATGATATGTTCAAAAAGATATTGAAATTTACTGTTTTCATATTTCTTGTACTTATCGTGCTCGGCGCGATAGGGAAAAACATCTCAAAAGATACAGAAAAGGGCAACGCGCCGGAGAATGCACCGGAAAGCCAGCGAGATAGTACAGCGACTCAATCCGCGCCGTCTCAAAAACCCGTTCAGTATCCGACGAAGTCCAAAGAAATTATTATCGGCATTGAGTACGCGCTTCAGGGAGAAGACGCGGTTGCATTTGGGAAATTGGGCATTGCGGCCGTTAAGCCATTACCCGAGGCCATCAATTGGTCAAAGATGCAGCCGGATATTGATGGGCCGATTAATTACAGCGTTGCCGATCAATTTGTGAAAGAGTATCAAAACGCGGGATTTCGCGAACTCGTCATAGGTTTGCGGACTCTTTCTCATGCCGATGACAATAAGGCAACCTACGGCAAAGACCGTCCGGTACCCAAACCGGAATACCAAGATGCATATGCCGATTGGATACGGAGTTTTGTGGAGCGTTACGACAAGGACGGAGTTGGCGATATGCCCGGATTAAAATATCCGGTGCGCTATTACGAAATAGAGGTGGAATTTTCTTCGTATACGCCGGAACCGGTTCTCGATTATGTGGAGAAATTGAAAATCGCATATGAGGCGGCTCATGGCGCATATTCGGACGTGCTAGTTGCTCACTCGGCATTTCTCGCTATGACCGCCTTTGATTCAAATCCGAGCGCTGGTCAATATGAAAAAGCGTTTGCTTCCATGCGCATTCCCGATAAGCACCACAACCTCGCTGATATGCGCAAAGTACTTGATCATCCGGAGCTCTTTGACCGCGTGAACATGCACGAGCTTGGCGATCCGATAATGATTGAGCGGACAGTGCAGTGGCTTGTCTACGAGATGGACCGGCGCGGCTATGAGAAACCTATCATTATCAGCGATACCGCGCCCACGCCGTTTGTAAGCTACGGACGCGCGACGAGCTGTACCGGACCCTTTTTGGGAATCGTGATATGGCCCGCGCAAGAATCAGACCGTTGCCGTCTTGCTGATTATTTTAACAACATATTAGATAACGATGTGGCGACCGTTGCTTGGAAAAATTGGTATATCGCGGCCGATATGGTTAAAAAGGTGGTGGTGGCTGCAGCGAGCGGAGTGGAGCTGATTGATACCGCGTTTACGGGCGATTTGCCGATTTTGAACACCAAGCTCGGATTTGCCAGCGCGGGCAACGGAGGGTTTGGCGGAGTGGTTTCCGAAACATACAATTTCGTTGCGAAGAAATACACGGTAACCGAATATCGGCCGGGTTTTTACGCATTACAACAACTTGCCGAAACGTTGCAGGGCGTAGAGAGCGTTAGGCGGGAACCGAGCGATGCCGAGGTGCGGTTATATGCATTAAAAAACCAACAGGGAACATTCTGGATTGGTTGGGTGCACCCGAATTATTTAGTGTTGCCCGGTGATTCTGAACCAACAAAATCGGTTATGTTAAATCTTCCATCAGGCGCAAAAGTAGTGAGCATGGCGACCACGGGAAATGCTGAAAAGGCCGTGGTTTTGAACGCGGACAAGGGAAAAGTGAATGTGCATTTAACCATGACTCCGGTATATATTTTTGAGAAGTCTTTTTAAAACCATTCGCATTTTTTCCCATAACGTCTGCAAACGGAAAGGCCCTACACGTTCAGTGCATCTGGCGTACCAGACTGCAAAGCGCGTGTAGGGACCTTTTGTTGTCATGATGCTGAAGCACTACCACCCTCCCTGTCGTGAGTCGCACCGTTCATGGCTTTCCCGATGTTCTCGAGAACCCGCTCGAGATCTGCTTCGGTTCTGACTCCGACGTTGGCAAGATCGGCAGATCCTATTTTGTGTCCCTGCAAAACGTACAGAGCACATGCCGAAACTTGCTTGCCCATTTCAGGATCGCGCGCGCGTACCTCGCTGAGTCTACTTCGAAACTCAGCGATCTCTGCGTGGAGTGAGATGAACGTATTACGGCTACCCATAATTCACCTCCTTTCTGGAGTTGTTAAGGAACGCTCCGGTCCGTAGGTTAGGGGATTGGTTGTGAGAGAACAGGGGGATTACTACCCTCACTATTACTATAAACGCATAGGTTGTCAAATAGAGTAGAGGTCTTTATACTGAAGCGGTATTTGTAAGTGCGCCACTTTAGCTTCCTCCTTCGCGAGGCGCTACGGCGGACACCCGCCCGAACGACTGAATCGTTCAGTCGGGCAGGAGCAGCGGTGATTTATATTTAGTTGGCACACATGCCACCTTAGCTCAGCGGTAGAGCAGCGCTTTTGTAAAGCGAAGGTCCCCGGTTCAAATCCGGGAGGTGGCTCAAAAAATTTACTTTAAATTTTTTGCCCCGGAGTAACGAAGTGAAAGCGGGGTATTTACCCCGTAAACATGCGAAGTAGGTTTTTTAGATCTCTTCTGCGAGTTTATGGCGTAATGGAAGAGCGTATAACTAATATGTTTTAGCTCTGCCATTTGTGATATAATGATTTTATGATTAAAAAGGAGCTATTAGAGACCCTGTATTTTAAAGAAGGCAAATCAATGCAGGATATTGCCCTACTCTTAAAATGTTCTTTGCATAAAGTTGCCTATTGGATAAACAAGCATGAAATAAAAACTCGCTCGTGGAGCGAGGCAACATACCTTAAAAGAAATCCACATGGAGACCCGTTCAAATTTCGAATGCCGAAAGACAAAAACGAAGAAAGATTATTTGGATTAGGCCTCGGTCTCTATTGGGGCGAAGGAACCAAAGCCGATAGAAATTCTATTCGACTGGGGAATACCGATCCAGAACTCTTAAATAAATTTATAAACTTCTTAACTAAGTTTTTTACGATTAATAGGCGAGATTTAAAATTTGGACTTCAGATATTTTCTGATATAGATCCCGAGGAAGCTATGGACTTTTGGATAAAAGGGATTAGAATACGGAGAACCCAAATCAATAAGCCGACTATCACTAGATCAGGATCCATTGGGACTTATAGAAAGAAAAGTCTTTATGGAGTTATGACGGTTTATTATCATAACAAGAAGGCAAGAGATTTATTGATTGGGCAATTGCCGATGTAGCTCAGTGGTAGAGCAACTCCATGGTGGGCCGCAAAGCCCCGCCCACTCTAGCGGCAACGCTAAAGTGAATCCCGAATTACGGTTAAACACCAAGTCAAATTTGGTCAAGACCGTGGCCGACCTCGAATAATATAGAAAAGGTGGTCGGCCCGAACGACTGACAAGGGCCCCCGCACTGCGGGGGAAGATACAGTCTAGCCCCTCTATAAAGTGAAGAACAGAAGTGAGGGTGTAAGCGAAGGAGTAGGTCGTCGGTTCAATCCCGACCATCGGCTCACTCGTCTGTCTCGAAAGCGAGTCAGACACGTGAGTGTCTTTACGACTTCACTCGAACTTACTTTATCAAAAATTCGTGAATGACGAAAGCCCCGCCACTGCCTCGCTCCGCTCGGCAACCCCAAAAAGAAAAAATGTTCCTTGCTTTTCTGATTTGCGCGCGACCGGTTTTTTCTCTAAAAAGGAAAGGACATTTTTCTTTGGGGTTCTGCCCGAAAAGATATTCGGGCAGTGTGGCGGGGCTTCAATTCGGACTCGGCAAAGCGGAAAGCATATTTTCTGGGGAAAAGGATTTCCGCTTTGTCTCGGCTGATTTCCCGCCCGCAGGAGGGGTCTGGGGAGGAATGCGGGCGGGCTTCGGACTGGGGGTTTTCAGAAATTCGGCGGCGTTGAAAAAAGAATAGAAAATTGATATAATTCAAAATATGACAACTATCCAAGAGAAAATACTAGCTTTGTCAGAGAAATACTCTAAAACTCTCCGTCAAAAAATGACTGGAAGGATTACTGAGATGGAAGCGGATAATAATTCTCACTATTTGATATACAGAGTTTTAGGTATTGCGACCGAGAAAGGAAAACTGATTGATGAGTATCAAAATATGGGTCGTTTTCTTTATAAATACGCAGGTTCGTTTTTGGAAGAAGCCGCTATCTTATGCTTTGAAGAGAAATTTCCAAAAACACAAAGAAAACTTCGTATACCAAACAAACTCGGATCAAGACCTGTAACATTTGAGATTGATTGTCTAGTCGGAAAAGATGCGTACGAAATTAAGTGGAGAGATGCAACGACTGACGGTGACCATATCACAAAAGAACATACCAGAGTAAAAAATATTAAAAATGCGGGATATAAACCTATTCGCATAATGTTTTATTATCCTAATCGCACGCAAGCTATTCGCATACAAGAAACATTAAAAACTATTTATGCTGGAGTTAACGGTAAATATTACTTTGGTAAAGGAGCTTGGGAGATTATTAAAAAGAAAACCGGAGTTGATTTATTGTCTATTCTCGAAAAAATTGCTGACCAAAAAAGCAAACGCAAGAGCTAATTTCAAAAGATATGATTAAACAAGGTGATTGTAAAAATGAGTTAAAGAAAATCGAGTCTAACTCAATAGACCTAATTTATCTTGACCCGCCTTTTTTCACACAGAAAAAACAATCACAAAAAACAAGAGATAACTCGAGAGAATACACATTTGATGATAGCTGGGAGAGCATAGAATCTTACAAAAACTATATAGAGGAAAGATTACTTGAATGCAACCGTGTTTTAAAAAATACCGGAAGTATTTTTTTACATTGCGATAGAAGCGCGTCACATTATTTAAGAATTGCCCTAGACAATATTTTCGGTGTAAATAATTTTCAAAGCGAAATTATTTGGACATATAAGAGATGGTCAAATGCAAAAAAGGGATTACTGAATGCTCATCAAGTAATTTATTTTTATAGCAAGACTGCTGACTTTAAATTTAATCATATTTTTGAAGATTATTCTCCGACCACAAATATTGATCAGATTTTTCAGAAAAGAATGAGAGATGAAAATGGGAAAACCAAATATAAGACGCATGTTGATGGTGGTTATGAATTGATTGACGATAAAAAAGGAGTTCCCCTTTCTGATGTTTGGGATATTCCATATCTAAATCCTAAAGCAAATGAGCGTGTAGGGTATCCTACGCAAAAACCAATTTTGTTATTAGAAAAAGTAATCCAGTTGGTAACGAATGAGGGCGATATTGTTTTAGACCCATTCTGTGGTAGTGGCACTACTCTTGTAGCAGCAAAATTGCTCAATCGTAAATTTATAGGTATTGATATTTCTGACGATGCTATTCAATTAACACAAGAAAGATTAAAAAACCCAATACGAACAGATTCAAATTTATTAAAAAACGGAAAAGCATCGTATTTGAATCAAGACCCAGAAATTCTTCAAATTTTAAAAGTAATTGATGCTACTCCTGTGCAAAGGAATAAAGGTATTGATGGCTTTCTTAAAATTGGTAATTCGGCAAAACCTATACCTATAAAAATTCAGCGATTTGATGAAACTTTAGAAAAAGCAAAGCAATTATTAACCCAAGCATCAAATAAAAATGGTTTCAAGATAAGAATTTTGATCAAAACAAACAATCTTTGCGAAACTGCTTTGTTTGATTTTGGTCAGGCAGTTATCCCCAAAGATTTATTAGTAGTTGAAAGTATAAACGAATTTATTAGAAATAAAGGAAAAATGATCTCTACATTTTAATTTATGAACTACAAAGGCGTAATAATTGAGGAAAGTTTAGAGAATAAAGACATTCTCAAAGATGTCAAAATTTCAGAGACGAAAGTCGAGGAAGTTGTGGAAGAACATAAAACTCCGTGGATAAAACAATGGACTTTACACACTGTTGAGATTCCAGAAAATCAAGCTGAAGATGTTGCGGAAAAGATAAGTAAAGCATTAGATTCTGCCCGCAGGAGGGGTTTAGGGAGAAATGCGGGCGATATTTGCAAAATTTAATGGATTATTACATAATTTGAATATGGAAGGAAAACCTAATCAGATACCAGAAGGTAGCTTCGTCTATGCAGTCCATCGCACTATTTGGGAGTACAACCATACGAGGATCCACTCTGCACTCAGGATGCCACCGAAATTGTTCGTACATCGGTACCAAAAACTACTGGAAAAAGTGTCTTAAGTTTGGGGGTCTTGCCAATTTGAATACTACCTTGCCGAATCTTTGCAGGGTGATGTCTGAAATTCAAGAATCTTACACTAACGAAACAGACAAAGGAGTGGCGAGGAGAGCCGGGGCGATGGACGCTTCTGGGAAAGTTTATTCTTTGAAGAAATTTGTGATGACTCAAGGTTCGGTAGAAGCGATTTTGTCTGCCTATTTAATTGAAAAACAAACTGGAAAACAGGAAAGGTCTTTTGCGGAATTTTTAGACGAAAGATTTAAAACCGCTCTGACTTTCAAAGAATATTCCAAGGAAGATAGAATTTTAGTCGCTAAAATTTTAGCTTCAAAAGGATTTTTGCTTACCTTGACTGCTAAAGATTTAGACTTGCCGGAAGATATTTTTAAACTCAATACCATTAAAGCGATGCGGGGAGATGAAGCGGTGGAGGAACTGCGAAAAGAATCCGGAGCAGTTAAACATTTAACCCTCAAAGAAATTGCCGAGCTTGATCCGTTTCACAAAAGAGCGGAATTATTGAAAGGTAAAGCGGAGGCACTTTTGAGCGGTGAGACGAATGAAAGAGATCCATTTTTAAATAGTTTGAATAAAAGAATGGAAAAAATTTATGGAAAAGAAAAGAAAAGCCAAACCCCCGAGATCTCCGCTTCCTACACTCATCCCGATGGCAAAAAAGAAACCATCACACTAGATTTAGAAGCCAAATTTCAAGAATTTCTTTCTTTTTACCAAAAAACAAAAGTTGACTTGCCACCAGACTTTGAAAATACTATCCGCGATATTTGGAATAATAATCAGACAGAGATAGAACAAGCGATTGAACAAAACGGTTTTGATGAGATGCTTATTATCCCAGGAAGTATTCCACTCACAGATTTGGCAGAGAAGACGAAAATGGAAAATGGTAATTGGGAAAGCGATAATTTTAAAGCTGGTGGTTCTTTTGCCGGCGCCGTCAGCCAAAACGTGGACAAACCTCGTCTTGTCCTTGTCCACAAAACCCAAGAATTAACCGAGCGTCCCGAACTAGCTTCCACTCTCAATATTAAAGGTCAGGATGTTAAGCTAGATCAAACTCTAACGTTAGAAGACTACCTTGTCTTTCAAAGAAAATACTTTGAAGAAACTGGCAAGCACTTAGATGAAAAGAAATATGTTTGGTTGGCCACTAAATCCGGCACTCGTCTCGTCCATTCGCGTTGGAATCCTGCCCATCGCAAGCTCGATGTGTATGCCGTTGATCTTGGCTATCAGGGTGGCAATCTGGGTGTTCGCCCCTCCCGCTGTTTCTTTTAAAAAAGTTAGCTTGTAGTTTGAGAATTTGTATTTAATTTTGATTTTTTAATTTTGAGTTTTCCGCATTTCGTCCCGCACCACTGCCCGAATATCTTTACGAGCAGTGGCGGGACGATTCGTCGAGCGTACGGCTTAATTTCAGGCTATCACGCGCTCCGCGCGTGCGATTAGCCATTATCACGAATTTTTGATAAAGTAAGTTCGAGTGAAGTCGTAAAGACACTCAAAATTGCGCTTCGCAATTTTGCCCCGCCAACGGCGGTGGCACTCAATATGTTCTACGTGTATATTCTGCAATCAACACGAACCGGAGTTTATTACACCGGTTATAGCGCGGACGTGGAGCGACGGTTAAGAGATCATAATAGTGGTCATACTAAATCTCTAAAAAAGCATATGCCACTTGAAATTATTCGGATTGAAGAGTATGCTACTAAACTTGAAGCTCAACGCCGGGAAAGGCAAATTAAGAGTTATAAATCCGGCGATGCTTTTAGAAAGCTGATTGGTAGATAAACGTATTACCTCGCATCCGCAAGAGCTCCTGCGGGGCGATGGTTTTATCAGAATTTAAGATTTGCATTAAAGGTAATCCACGCCTCTGGCGGGATGTTGATTTTGCAGCCACTCGAGCTACGCATATCAGCTCTCGCGGGCAAAATCTAACATGGCGCAATCCAAATTTTCCGAAAAACTCATTAAGCTTCGTTGCTCTGCTTGTAAGCGGTTTAATTACTATACACGGAAAAATCTTAAGAAGGATCCGCGCAAGCTAGAGCTCTCTAAGTACTGTAAGTGGTGCCGAAAACATACGAAACATAAGGAGGTTAAAAAATAATTTTGGGATGAGTATAACGATGACAATGACTGGATATTTTCCGGTCAATTTGTCATAGTAGTGGTGTTTCGTGGGAGCTTAGTTAAGTGGCATAACAAGGCACTCCAAACGCCTTATCGGGGGTTCGATTCCCTCAGCTCCCGCCCTAACAAAAACTAACAATTGTTGAACTTTTCGCCTCTTTGCATTTTACTCTTGCTAAAAGATTAGTATAATATACGTAGCTTTTATTCCTAAATTTAACGGTAAAACGCGGAGGTGCTAGATGTTCGGACGACTGACAGAGTTCATTCTGCCGCGTATAATTGGAGTTATGGTTCACAAACGCGAAACACTCACCAAGAAGGAGCGAGCCGCTCAAGACGCATTCATGGCGAAGCTCGACATCAAGAAGCAAAAGACCGATAAGCCGGTCATCGTGGCCGTCATCGGTCTCGTTGGCTCCGGCAAGAGTTCGGTGGCGCATGAACTTGCCAAGCACATCGGCGCGACAGTCATCGAAGGCGACGACATTCGTATCGAGCTCCGCAAGCAGAGCGAACGCTACGAGAGATCGCGAGCTATCGCCGAGAACGCCGCAATCGAAGTTGTGAAGCAGGGTGGCAATGTCATTCTTGATTCCGACTTCGTAGATGAGAAGAAGCGAGCGAGCGTTCGCGAGAAAGCACGCAAGGCAGGCGTGCGCCTCGTCTTTGTTCGCACTCACTGCGACCTCGATGTTATGGTGGGTCGCGTTCTCACCGCAACTCATCACGATCGCGCTGACGACTTCTTCGGGGGCACGCAGTCCAAGTGGCAAGGAAACGAGCAAACAAAGGGCGCGGCGGTGAAAGTTCGCGAAATGTGGCGGCGCACTCCTCATCACTATCGATGGGTTAATCAGGGCGGTGGCAAGTGGGTTCTCAAAAAGTTCCCGTTCGCCATCTTCGCCGAGATCGACACCACTGATTCCGATTCGTGGAAGCGCGAGGTGGAGAAGTGCGCGAAGCAACTCCTCACGCGGTAAACCGCAATCAAGGGCGACCAAAGCGAAAACCGAGACCGCCCGTTTTTTTAACAAACGTTGTTCGAAGTTTATGGGGCTTACTTTTGGTGATAAACTCTAGCTATGAATAACGAGCAACGAGTCTGCCAAAACTGCAAACAGAATTTTACGATTGAAACCGAAGACTTCAAGTTTTACGAAAAAATACAGGTTCCGGCTCCCACTCGGTGTCCACAGTGTCGTTTGCAGCGACGAATGGCATACAGAAATGAAAGAGGTTTGCATAAACGGAAATGTAGCAGGTGTGAGAAAGCCATTATTTCCATTTATCCTGAAGATGCAATATTTCCAGTTTATTGCTACCAGTGTTGGTGGTCTGATAATTGGGATCCGCTTTCATATGGTATTTCATTTGACGAAACAAAACCTTTCTTCGAACAGGTAAAAGAACTCAAAAACAAAGTACCTCGTTTGCAAACTGCAAACTCAGCATATTCACGTCTTATTAATAGCGACTACACGAATTCAGCAATTGATCTTAAGAATTGCTATCTTATTTTTGCCGCGATTATAAACGAAGATTGCTACTATGCGAACTATATCCGAGATTCAAAAACATGCATGGATATGCTGAATTGCATAAAGAGTGAGCAATCATACGATTGTTTTGATATAACCGGATGCTTCAATCTTTCATTTTCACAATCGTGCATGGATTGCAGAGATTCATCATTTTTATATGATTGCAGGAATTGTAGTAACTGCATTGGATGTGTAGGGCTAAGAAATCAGCAATATCATATTTTCAATAAAAAATATTCGAAAGAGGAATTCGAAAAAGAGAAAGAGAAGTTACAGCTCTATACCTATCGCGGGATTGAAGCAATGCGTAAACGGTTTAACGATTTCATTCTTGGTTTTCCACGGAAGTATTATCACGGATTCCAGAATAATAATTTTACGGGAGATTATGTATGGCACTCCGAAGGTGTTCGAGACGTTTTCTATGTTGCCGAAGCGAGAAATGTGAAACATACATTTTGGTGTTACGGAGCTGAAGACGTTTACGACTACATTGCGTGGGGTGACGCCGAGCTTACCTATGAGGCGGTGGAATGTGGGGACAAGGTATATGGATGTAAATTTTCCCATCAATCATGGAGTGAGGCGCGTAATCTCGAATATTGCGATTTTTGTTTAACTTCAGCCGATTCATTTGGATGTGTTTCTCTTCGTAACAAGCAGTATTGCATATTGAATAAGCAGTACAGCAAAGAGGAGTATGAGGCATTAAAAAAACAAATTATTGAACACATGAACGTTGTTCCTTACGTTGATACGGAAGGACGAGAATATCGCTATGGCGAGTTTTTTCCGATTGAAATGTCTCCCTATAACTATAATGACACTATTGCCCAAGAACATTTTCCGCTAACCGAGGAAGCGGCTAAAAATTATGGCTATAAGTGGGAAATAGAACAGAAGAAAGACTACGGCATTACCCGGAGTAGCAATGAGCTCCCCGAAACAATACGCGAAACTGCAGACGCCATTCTTGATGAGATCATTGGTTGTGCACATGAAGGAAAATGCCATGAACGATGCACGGTCGCATTTAAACTCACAGAATTTGAATTACAATTCTATCAAAATCACAACATCCCGTTGCCGCGGCTTTGCCATAATTGCCGTCACTACCGGCGCGTAATGCAAAGGAATCCAGTGAAGTTGTGGCACCGGCAATGCATGTGTGATTACAATATTTATAGAAACTCTGTTAGCCACTCTCATCATGAGCAGGGGAGGTGTCCAAACGAATTTGAAACAAGTTACGCCACAGATCGGAAAGAGATTGTTTATTGTGAAACTTGTTACCAGGCAGAGGTAGCATAGTATAATCATCTCTAATTCGCGCGAATAAGAAGATATGAATCAAAAAGCTAAAATCTGCCAAAACTGTAAAACAGAGTTTCTGATTGAACCGGACGACTTCGCATTTTACGTAAAACTTAAAGTTCCTCCGCCAACATGGTGCCCGCAATGTCGAATGCAAAGGCGCCTTACGTGGAGAAACGAGAGAACACTGTACAAAGCAACTTGTGGTCTCTGTAAAAAGGCAATCTTTTCCGTGTATGCGCCAGACCTATCGTTCACGCAGTATTGTGTAGACTGTTGGAATTCAGACATATGGGATGCGACGAGTTACGGTGCGGACTACGATTGGGAACTACCGTTTTTTGAGCAATGGAAGCGGCTCTGTACTCGTGTTCCATGGCGAAATCTTAGCCACACGAATGCAATGTATTCTCCGTTTGGAGGCAATATGTTGCGCGATGTAAACCGCGTGTACCTCTCGTACTCCATTATAGAATCGGAAGACGTACATTATTCAAAAGACGTGGATAAATCCAAGATGATATTCGACAGCTTCGATATTGTCAGTTCTGAAAATGCATACGAAAATATTCTTGGGTACAAAAACTACAACTGCAGTTTCATCGTTTCTTCACGGAACTGCATAGATTCAGCTTTTCTGTTTGACTGCTCAAATTGCCGGCATTGTTTTCTTTCCACCAACCTGCGCAATAAAGAGTTTTATATCAGGAACAAACCGTACACTAAAGACAAATATTTTTTTGAACTTAAAAAATTATCAGTCGGCAGCTACGCCGCCACGGAGGGCATAAAAAAAGAATTTTTTGAGCGGAAGGAGGCTGCCCTCTATAGATATGCGAACTTGATCAATTGTGTCAGCTCGAGCGGTGATGATCTCATCAACTCCAAGCAAGCTCGTGATTCGTTCAGTGGTCATGATCTTGAAGATGTGCGCTATACGTTTAGAGCCCTGGTTATGAAGGATTCTATGGATGCGAGTTATGTCGGCATGAATACGTTGACGTATGAGGCGCAGGGCGCAGGCGTAGCAGACAGTACACTCATCCGGTTTAATGTTCACGGCGCGCATGGAGGAAACGGGCAGGATTTCCAGTATACGGCTTTCTGTGGGTATGCATCTCATCTCTTCGGTTGCATCGGTATCCGCAATAAGCAATATTGCATTTTGAACAAACAATATTCGAAAGAGGAATATGAATCTCTCGTTCCTAAAATCATCGAGCACATGCATGTGAAGCCGTACGTAGATAGAAAAGGGAGATCGTATGCGTACGGCGAATTTTTTCCTTCAGAACTTAGTCCGTTTGCCTACAATGAAACCGTTACTCAAGAATATTTTTCTTTGAATAAGCCGGAGGCTGAAGAGAATGGGTATCGTTGGAGAGATCCCGAAGAACGGCATTATAAAATATCTAAAACCGCTCGAGCGTTGCCGGATCGCATAGACGACGTGGATGATTCAATCCTCGGCGAAGTTATCGGTTGCGCGCATGAAGGTACGTGTAATGATCAATGCACGACAGCGTTTAAAATAGTTCCACAAGAGTTTCAGTTCTACAAGAAGACAAATCTGCCACTACCAAGACTTTGTCCCAATTGCAGACACTATCAAAGATTAAAACAACGAAATCCCCTCAAGCTCTGGCATCGGCAATGCATGTGTGATCCTTCGGCAGGCTCCGGACAAGTTATGAAATATGCCAATACCTCAAAGCATTTCCACGGCACCCATCGTTGCCCGAATGAGTTTGAAACCTCATACGCTCCCGACCGGAAAGAAATCGTGTATTGTGAACAATGTTACCAAGCCGAAATAGTCTGACAATAACTTCGCAGATCGTATAATAATTTCCACATACAAAGTTTCGAAAACTAAAATCGCCCGAAAAGGCGATTTTATATATAGGGCTGTTATTCGGCAGTAATGGTCTTACTGTAGAGCACGGTGCCGTTCAACTCGTTTGTTTCATCAGTCTGCACATACTCAAAGAGAACTTGCGCGGGGCTCACGGTAATGCGGTAGTATCCATTTTTGAGCGTTCCAATCGTATCAGTGAAGTAATCAGCCGTACCGTCCAAATCCCAATCCATCTCTTTTTTGAAGAGATCACCATCTTGCCAATTTTTAGCGCTCGCCCCTACAGACCCGCCTTTCACATAGTAGGTTCTGGTGCCGCTATTATCCGCTTTCAGTTTCTCTGTAGGAGTGATGGCGACGTGATCATGCCCGGAAAGGAAGAAATTTGCTCCTCCTCCCACAACATATTGCTCGAGCCAGCTTTGGATTATGGCTTGATCTCCTTTGAAAATTCCCGTTGGAAGATCGTTGCTGGTACCTCGCAATCCGCCCCGGCCATAGTTATAGCACTCTATTTTTTCAACTTTGTCCCCACCCATCAAGTGTTCTCCAAAAAGGGCTTTCCATGTTGCTTGAGAATTTTTGAGCGTATTCTCAATGAAATTTTTTTGTGTATCTCCGGTGAATTGCCATTCGTCCGGTGTTTTAGGCAGTGCATCCTGTTCATGCATAACATCTATAATTCCGATCAACATATCGCCAGCTTCAAACGCGTAATAGCGGCCATCAGGATCGCCTCCATAGATGGAAAATGGATCCGGATAATATTTTTTTCTGCCAGCCACACTGCTATCGCTGTTTTCCGGGGAATGCCCACATTTATTTATCGAGGGATTGGTCTCGCCCTCGTGGTTACCCAGGACATACACGAATGGAAGAGTTTTTGCAACCACTCCCCAGTTGTCGGGCGCAAGAAATTTTTTATAGCGCAGTTCAGCTTGTTCTGTGGTGAGCACGGAGTATGGATCATACGTTACCCCGTCTACGATGCCGCCCGGACAGCTAATGCACTGGGTATGCACATTATCACCTCCGAGTATCACAAAAGAGAGAGAAGGATCAGATGCAATGTTACTCACTGTTTTATTGAACACTTGAAGAAGGTCGGGCTTATTTGCAAACATGGCATCACTCCAATCATCGTAAAAATGTGCATCAGTTGCGTATGCAAAAGAAAATGTCTGGCCTTTTGTGGGGAGGGTTTTAAAAGTATGTTCTTTGCGCGGAGCAAAGGGTACACGTTGATTGGCCGGTTTACATTGGACCCGATATGCGTAGGTGTTCCCGGGGCGCAGATTGTTGATGGTAAATTTCGCTGTTTGGCCTGCGACGACTGTCTGCAAAAGGGTTTTATTTTTATATGCTTTTCCACTGTTTTCATATTCAACAAAGAGCGTTGCGGGTTCTTTAGGAACCATAACGAGCGATACGCCATTTTTAGTGGGCAACATCAGTGTTTCTTCTACCTCAAACGGAATAGTGCAATTGTCGGTCGTTTGCAGAGCGGTTTGGCTCGCAAAGAGGAGGGGATTTATCGGCAACGCATCGGATTGCCAGGTCATTACTCCAGCGATAACGATTACCCATAAAAACACAGCTATGACGAACTCTTTATGGTGGAGCAATTTTTTTGACGTGTGGGCGTCACCCATGGTTAAGATATTTTTCATATGTTGTATGTTTTTATGTTACTATGCATCAATCTTTTTAGCAATTCACCCATCTCTGTAAAGAATTTTTTGTAGTTTGTGACCAGTCTGTAGTACACTTTTGTTTTATGTTGATGACTACGCACTATCATTGCGATCGTTGTGATATTCTTTTTACCGAAGAAGGCATTCCCAACATCAATAAACGCCATCACTGCGGGGAAAACGTTCGGATTGTGCGACATGAAGAGGGGGACGATGCCAAAGAGGGCAATTAATCCTGAAAATCCGCCAATAAGGCGGATTTTTTTATCTTTTTTCACAAAAAATCTCCTATCCACAGCTTTTTTAAGAGTACGGTGCTATACTGTAGGTAGGAAAAACTCTGTTCAGGGGTCTTTTTCTGCGTATAAGCAAAGTTTCGAATTTTTGAGAGAACATACATGCTCTTTTTTCAAAATCACAAGCGGCGAAAAAAGATTTTATCTCTGATCTATGTTGGCGTTCTCTTGCCGTACCTTGTTTTTCCTTCATTTAGATTTGTCGGAGTAGCAGAAGCGGCTACCGGGGTGCCGCGGATCATTAGTTATCAGGGCCGCTTACTGGATTCAAGCGGGACTGTGCTTGGGAGCTCGTCGGGCACAACCTACTATTTTAAATTTTCCATCTGGGATAATGCCACGGTAGGCTCGGGGAGCCGTCTATGGCCTGCTTCAGCTCCCACGTCGGTTTCCGCGACCGTCACGAGCGGTGTGTTTAATGTAAACATCGGAGATACCGCCAATGGATACCCAACTGCGCTCGATTATAACTTCAACACGAATCAGGATATTTATCTGCAAGTTGAAGTCTCCTCAGACAACTCAAGTTTTGAAACGCTCTCGCCTCGCCAACGGATCGCCTCAACCGCATTTGCGCAACTGTCGGGTGCTGTGAGCGGTTCAACAACGCCCTCATCGTTTGGCACGACAAGTCCCATCGGTCTTTCTCAGGTTACCGTGGAAGCGACTACCACGAATTCAATTGGAGTTACCATCCGCGGCATAACCGGACAAGCGGCGAATCTTTTTCAAATACAAAACGCAGCCGGAACGAATTTATTGTATATCGATTCGAGCGGGGGACTCGTGGCAACGAGTGCGACCACCACGAATGCGACTTCCACAACGCTCGCCGTAACCGGAACCGCTTCCACATCTGCGCTTATCATTTCAAATACCATAAGCGGTGCTGGTCTCTCTGATTGTGATACGGCGGCAACTTCAAAGCTCTTATGGGATGTAACAAACCAACAATTTTCCTGCGGCACCGACCAAACGGGGGGAGCGAATCTTTTTACTGATGGAGGCGCTACTACGTATCTTACGGATACTACGGACAATTTTGCGGTTGGCACAACTACCTCAACATACAGATTTGCCGTGTATGGAGGGGGAGCAAACATACAAACCTTTATTAATTCAACGACTGCATTGCAGGTACAAAATGCGGCAACGAGCACCGTGTTCATTGTTGACACTTCAAACACACGCGTCGGTGTTGCAACCTCAACTCCGTCAGCAACGTTTGCTGTCCAGGGCAACGCGTTCATTTCTGGCGATATTTCAAATGTCGCGAATATAACCGCTACCGGCACCATTGCTGGCCCTACTATCAACGCTTCAACCGCATTTCAAACAGGTGGGACAGAGCGTATTGATTCTTCTGGAAATCTCTCCAACATTGGCACGATCAGCTCAAGCGGTCTTGCAACTATATTAGGTGGTCTCCTCGTGAACAACTCGACCTCCACGATCACGAATCTCACGATGGTCAATGCAACTTCAACCAACGCGACCACCACCTCTTTGTATGTCTCCGGTCCCGCG
>JAGVPS010000034.1 GCA_020052135.1 Minisyncoccota bacterium | reverse complement strand
GATGATAAACAAAAGTGAGCTAATTCCCATGGAAACACTCAAGATTGCCCATACAATAATTAAACTTTCCTCCCAACGAGGTGTCATCACAATCAGGAGTGACAGGAAAAAGATATTTTTCGGCCATAGCAGATCCCGCCGGAAGAAGCTTGGTTTCAATATCCACGTTATCCAAATCTTTCTGGAGAATTTTATTGTCCTCCTCAAGCACTGCTTTTAAAATATAGCATTGCGCGCGAGGAGTTTTGCCCTGCTCTCGGAGCTGGACAAAGTATTCGTATGTGGCCGACGGAAGAGGATCGTTGGGGATACTCTGTATTCCGATGTCCGCCTTCTTTAATGCGTCTGCCAAATCATCCCAGGTGGCTGGGTTTGCGCCCAAATCAGGGACTTCTCCACCAACACACTCCTCACTTCCCAAATCAAAACTTCCAGGATACATACCGCATTTTGCATAGTAGAGACGAAGCGCTTGTTCCACCCGCAAAAGATCCGCGATGCGCCGACTATCCCTGCCCGCTCTGCGCGCGGAACTGAAGATACCAAAAAATGTTGCGGATAAAATACCCATGATGCCTATAACAACCAAGAGCTCAACGAGACTAAAGGCGGCAGAGCCGCCTGTATGTGTGTTCTTTAGCACCATATGAACGGAAGATTTGTTATACACTAGAGAGAAACGCAGTATTGATAGTCACCATCATCACAACCACCCGCAACCGTAGAGGGAGTATCTATATCATTGTCGAGAACCTGATTGCCCCCCTCAAGTTGAACACGCAGTATATATGTTTGCCCATCAGAAGAGCCGTATTTATACGAAGCAGGATTCCCTTGTGGGTCTTTCGGAAGATCTGTAATGCCAATATTTTTACTCTTCATTTCTGCTTCCAGGGACGAACTATCTCCTTCCCATGTAAGATCTGATGCTGTTGGGTAATTGCCTACTTTCGCGTAATAAAGCTCGAGTACGCTTTGCACCTGCCTTAAATCATTAATCCTCCGAGCATCCCGCGCTGATGCGCGCGCGCCCCCTAAACTCACCAAAACCCCTGAAGCAAGAATACCAATAATGGCGATAACGATAAGTAGTTCTACGAGCGTAAATCCTTTTCTATTCATACATTAATATACGTTTTTAAATACCGACGTTTCATATATAGTATCACGCACCAAACAATATGGCTCTCCACAGGACTGCTTATCGTATAACCTGAATCAAGCTATAAATCGGAAGTAATATAGAAGCGAATAAAAAACCTACCACAAGACCAATGATCACCATAAGGAGGGGCTGAATAAGCTCGACTAAATTTCCAACCACATTTTCAACCTCTCGGGAATAGAATGAAGCGATGCGCACGAACATTTCATCGAGTTTTCCCGTCTGCTCCCCGACGACCACCATTTGGCTCACCATCGGCGGAAACAGCTTCCCCTGCCGTTCGAACGATTCGGATAAAAGCTCTCCTCTCCGCACTGATTCCGAAACATCGTGCAACGCTTCACGGTAGAGCGGACTGCCAAGCGTATGTCCGCTGATTTCAATCGCTTGCGCAATGGGTATTCCTCCTTTAATGAGCACGCTTGATATCTCCGAAAACCGAGCAACATAGAGCTTCCGAAATAATTCGCCCACAACAGGGAAACTAAGCGCAACCTGATTTACTACGCCCTTACCCTCCTCAGAGCGGGCGTACTGGACAATGATGCCGATAAAAACAACTGCAAAAAGTATGATCGCCTGCCACCACACATTAATAAATGTTCCCAGTGAAAGAAACACTCTCGTTACCATCGGCAGCTCGAACTCCGCTTCTTCAAAAATCGGAGCGATTTGGGGAAACACAAGGCCAATCAAGATGCCTCCCACGATGACAGAAAGACCGAGCACGAATACCGGGTAGATGAGCGCGTTTTTAACTTTTGAAACTAAAATCATTTCTTTCTCCAGATAATCCGCAAGAAAGCCCATTGCTTCCTCTACTTGACCAGTCACTTCCGCTGATTGAAGCAGGTTCACATAGAATTCGAAAAAGATTTCGCTGTGACGTTCAAGCGCCTGCGAGAGCGGGATTCCCGAATCAATATCTCCAAGAATTTCAAAAATGGCTTCGCGGAGGATGGGATTCAACGTTTGGCGATAGAGCGAGTTCAATGCATCATGAATCGAAATTTTTGCGGAGAGCATCGTCGCAAACTGGCGAGTAAAAATGGATAGGTCCTTCCGTTTCACGCGCCGGAGATACAAGAAAAACACCTGATACCATTGTGGCTGAACCACCTTCTCAACGCTCAATACGTAGAGATCATGGCTCGTGAGCATGGAAAATGCGCCCTCTTTTTCCGGGGCTTCCACATATCCTACCTGCATTTCCCCTGTTTTTGTCCTGGCGCTGTAACGGAATTTCATATCTAATTCAAAATGTAAAAATCAAAGTGTAAAATTGAGGTAGTTCTGTGCTCCGCTCAGAACATTTTAAAATTTTGCATTGTCATTTTACATTTTGATATTTTCATTTTAAATTCTGTCAAGCAATATTCTCAACTCCGATGGATTTAACGAATAGAGTTCCGCGTTCTCCAGTGAAATAACTTTCTGCTTTACGAGCGTTGCGAGGGACCGATTCAGCGTCACCATTCCCTCCTGGAGCGATGTCTCGATAACTAAATCTATCTGATACCCTTTTCGTTCACGAATAAGATTTCGAACTGCCGAATTCGCGATCATGATTTCACACGCTGGCACTCTGCCTCCGCCAATTTTAGGAATCAAGCGCTGTGAAACAATGCCCACGAGCGTTGCCGCAAGCTGGGAAGTGACTTGTCCTTGCTGGTCCGCGGGAAAGCTGTCGATAATGCGATCAATGGTTTGCGCGGCAGAATTAGTGTGCAGTGTCGAAAAAACCAAATGCCCGGTTTCCGCCGCAGTCATAGCAGTGGAGATAGATTGCGGATCGCGCATTTCCCCGATAAAGAGCACGTCCGGATCTTGCCGGAGCACGGACCGAAGCGCGCGGTGAAATGTCGCGGTATCCGCGCCCACCTCGCGTTGAGAAATAATGGAGCGATCTTGCACAAAAAGATATTCAACCGGGTCCTCAACGGTGATGATGTGTTCGTTCCGCTTGTGATTGATTTCATCCACAAATGCCGCTGAGGTGGTTGATTTTCCATGACCCGCGGGACCTACGATAAGTACGAACCCTTGGGAGAGCTTGGTGAAGTCGAGCAACATTGGCGGCAAACCCAACTCCGCAACCGTGCGAATCTGGCTCGGGATTGCGCGAAGCGCCGCAGCCATATAGCCCCGCTGATGATACGCGTTCACTCGGAAGCGAGCCTTGTCTTCAAGCGCGTAGGAAAAATCAATTTCTTTATTTTCGATGAAACGCGCGCGCTGTTCCTCGGTAAGGAGCGCTTTCACGAGCCCCTCCGCGATGTCGGGAGTGATGATGGGCTCTTTCTCGAGCGGGATCAAAAGCCCGTCAATGCGAAGCGTGGGTTTTTTCCCAACTCCAATATGCAGATCAGACGCGTTCTGCTTTACCGCGGTCATCATGAGCTCGTGTAATTTTTGTAAGTAGTCCATATAAGAAAATTTAAAATGTAAAGATCAAAGTGTAAAATTGATGTATTTTTCCGCTACGCTTAAAAAATCTTTGGATTTTAACCATTCATTTTTCATTTTGACCCATTCAACTTCGTTCAGGGTCATCCTGAGCAAAGTCGAACGGATGATATTTACATTTTTCACTATGACTAGTATATCACACATCCTCTGTTTCCCGGAGCACTTCTTCAATTTTTACGAGTCCCTGAAGCGCTTTTAAGACTGCGTCTTCTCGGAGAGAAAGCATGCCCTGCCGCCGCGCTTCAGCAAGAATTTTGTTTTCGTTTATATCTCCACTCGAGATTATATTTGCGAGTTCGGGGGTCATCTGGAATACCTCAAAGGCGGCAATCCTGCCGATAATCCCCTTATGGCGGCATCGCGGACAACCAGGCGCATGATAGATGGTATACGGCTCCCGATAGCTCCCGCGAAACTGCGCGGGGATTTTTTCTAATGAACGCTTGATGGCAGTAGTAATCTCGGGAGATGCCGGTTCGCCCTTTTTGCAATCACCGCAGATGCGAGAGAGAAGCCGCTGGCCGGCCATGAGATTCAACGCCGACGGGAGAAGAAAGCCGGAAACGCCCATATCCATGAGGCGCGGAATAACGCCAACCGCGTTATTGGTGTGCAGTGTCGAGAGCACTACGTGGCCAGTCAAAGCCGCGTGTACGGCGAGGCCTGCGGTTTCTCCATCGCGAATTTCTCCAACCATGATTGTATCAGGATCCTGTCGGAGTATCTGGCGAAGCCCTGAGGCAAAATCATAGCCGATCTCAGGGCGAACTTGCGACTGATTAACTCCGGAAATAGTGTACTCAACCGGATCTTCGAGACTTACAATATTAACCTCTGCTTTGTTTAAGATACGCATAAGCGCATAGAGTGTGGTGGTTTTTCCAGAACCCGTCGGTCCCGTTAAAAGAATCATGCCGAATGGCTTATCGATTCCTCCCGTGAGAAGTTCCTTGTTTTTTCCCGTAATGCCGATTTCCTCAAGGCTCTTCAAGCCGATTTCGGGATCGAGCACGCGGAGCGCCACCTTCTCTCCGTTCGGCGTTGGAAACGTTGAAACGCGAAAATCAATTTCTTT
>JAGVPS010000033.1 GCA_020052135.1 Minisyncoccota bacterium | reverse complement strand
TTCACCCCCGCCAAATCAGAAATGCAAGGAGTGTTTTTTCTTTCGGGGTTGCTGGCGTACTCGCCAGTGCGTGGGGCTTTCTTCGAGCGTACGGGGCAGTTTCAAGCCACCACGCACGCGGAGCGTGCGAAGTCATTACCTCACTTTGTTTTGGAAATAGGTGCGAGTTTGGTACAATACAGACACCAAAAAGGAAATTGTGTTACATTGAATTTAGATTGCACCGCTCAAAACCGCCATGGCTTGATAGTTTGACGGACTCACTACTACAAGTAAACTCACCACAAGAAAAACCAGGGAGAAAAACATCGGCTCGAACCATATTTTAATTTTGGGGGAAGAAAATTTTTTAATCATATGAGCCGACTCCACAAAAATAAGGAATACTTTACGGATGTTGACTGGACTGTTGGGAAAGTTCGCGAAGAAATCAATAGTGGTCTGGCATTGATCAACAAGATCGATAAGCCAATCATTACGTTTTTTGGGTCTCATAGAGTTACGCCCGCTAGCAAACATTATCAAGACGCTAGACAGGTAGCTTACGAGCTCGGCAAAAGTGGCTACGCGATTTTGAGCGGCGGCGGACCAGGTATTATGCACGCTGTAAATTCGGGCGCAACCGAAGCCAAAGTCCCATCTATTGGACTGAAGGCAGAACTTTTAAAGGGGGAAAAAATTACCGATCCGATTTTCACCGACGAACTCTCATTCCATTTTCTTTTCGCACGGCGCTTCATTATGTCCATAAAAAGTGAGGCGCTTATTTTTTATCCCGGTGGCTATGGGACGCTCAATGAACTTTTTGAGTACGCCGTGCTCATGCAAACAGATATCGTTGATACCGTTCCGATTATTTGCGTTAATAAAACATATTGGCAAGGATTGTTTGACTGGCTCAAAGAAAATCCGCTCAAGGAAGATTTTTTCATTCACGATATACGAGATTTGAAGCTGTTGCATTTTGTTGAAGATTTTTCCGGTATTATGAGTTTGTTAGAAGAGAGCCGCCAAACCTTCGACTAGCTCAGGTTAAGAGAAAAACTTGTTCCCGTTTTGTCTGAGCAAAGCGAAGCTACAAAACGCAATCCCGCCTTCTAAAATTTAAGTATGTGGCGGGAAAATTGTCATCCTCCTCCACTAAAGCTTCGGACGGACAAGTCGGTGCGGCTCCTCTCCTTCTCCAAAGGCTACGGATGAGCAGGCCGCCGCCTTTCCGTCATACGACGACTGCTCCTCTTGCTATGCTCGAGGGTTGCCGGATTTTCGCCCTCCTTCGCTTTTCGGCTTCGGACGGGCAAGCGGGGGGAATTCCTCGCCCTTCGACAAGCTCAGGGCGAAATGCGCTTGCCCTGAGCGGAGTCGAAGGGTTCGGACTAATTCAAGTATTCTGCACCAGATTAGACTTCGGCATAACTCATGTTAAAGTAAGGGCATTATGGAGCGATTATCTTCTGCAGAAAGAGGTCCCGAGAGTAGAGTGTCCGATTTTGGTTTTTCGGAAGCGCAAGGAAGAAGAGACGAGATGGAAGATGCGCATGTCCAAGAAACATTCACAACACCCGAAGGGAAAAGGATAGAATTCTTTGCGATATACGATGGGCATAGTGGACGGGTAGGCGCGGATATTGCCGCACAAAGACTGCATACCTACGTTGAGAATGTTCTCCAAAAAGGAGTATCTCTTGATGAAGCTCTGATGCGAGCGTTTGTAGAGATTGACAAGGAGATTGAGGCAGAAGGACGATATACCCATTCTGGAACTACGGCTGCCGTAGTGCTCATCGGGGATGCGGAAATTATTTCAGCAAATGTAGGAGATACACGCACATTGCTCATTGATGCCGCACAACGTGTGCAGTGCCTTACTGAAGAGCATCGGTTGGTGGCTGGAAATGAAGAAGAAAAACGGATAAAAAAAATAGGAGGAAAAATATATCAGGGGAAATATCGAAGAGTTATGGCTCCCGATGGTAGTCCAGGTATTATGGTAAGTCGTGCATTAGGAGATGACGAATATGGCGCATTAGTTTCAGCAGAGCCTTTTATTAGTCGGACAGAGCTGAATAAGGCGCATCGTCGCGTCATCATTGCGTGTGACGGCGTATTTGATATGCTTACCAACGAAGAAGTAGCTGATCTCATTAAAAACGAACCTGACCCAAAAAAGGCGAGCGAGCTTATCACAAAAACCGCTATATCACGAGGCAGTGGGGATAATGTAACGACAGTCGTGGTAAACCTCATTTTGTAATTGCCTTTTTATCCCGATTTCCTTAATCTGTAGACAGCAACTTTTACTCACCCCTTCTCATTTAGGAGATTCCCTTGAGCGCACAGCATCATCCGCGCTGCAAGGGAACTCCTTGCAGTTGCGCGTTTATCGGCGAGCGTAAAGCCGAGATCAGCAGATACTGGAAGCAATCGTACATCGCTATCGCCATATTTATTGTGGAGTTTGTCGGATGGATCAAGTCCGACAGCTTCGCGGTCATCTCTGATAGCATGCACGTTGCGGTCGACTTCGTCTTTTTCCTCACGGGCGTTCGCGTAGCAACCCTGGAGCTTAAGACGGGCACTGAGATGCCGGATGCGCGGCGGGTTGGCGCGTATGTCCACGGGGTTATGTTCCTACCCTTGGCGATGTTCGTCGCGATTGCCGCGTCAAAGCGCTTTGCCGGTCAAGATCGTATCGATGGAACGTGGATGTTCTTCTCCGCCCTCTTCGGGCTTCTAGGAAACATCTGGCAGGTTCGCATTTCTCGGCGCGTACACAACATCACTGAAAAGGGCGCTCACCTCCACAACCTGACTGATTGTTTGGCGAGCGCCGTGGTGCTCGTAGCCGCTCCCCTCGTGATGCTTGGGGCATGGGCGCAGGTTGACGTGTGGGCATCCTTGGGCGTGGCGCTTGTCATGGTAGTGAGCGGAGCACTGCTCATCTACGAAGCGCGGAACGGGCACACGCATCACCACTAATCGCGTTCTTGAAAAAAGGCGCGATTTTTTTGCTTCGAGGTGTATACTGAGCTCTATGCGTTTTGCCGCTGATTTTCATATTCACTCTAAATACTCGCGCGCGGTATCTCCTCGTATGACGCTCGAGAATCTTGATGCGTGGGCGGATGACAAAGGTATTAAGGTCATGGGAACAGGGGATTTTACTCACCCCGCATGGTTTAAAGAGATTGAAACAAAACTTGAGCCTGCGGAACCAGGACTTTTCCGTTTAAAGAAAGAATATAAAAAGCAAACCCTGAAGGGGACAATTGCCGACACGCGGTTTCTTCTTACGGTAGAAATCTCAAACATCTATAAGCGCGGGGGGAAAACGCGGCGCGTGCATAATCTGGTGTTTACTCCCGACCTAGAGACGGCCAAAAAAATAAACACACGCCTCTCGTGGATTGGAAACATTGCTTCGGACGGGAGGCCAATCCTCGGATTAGATTCCGAGGAACTCTTAAAAATTGCGCTTGAAGCGAATCCGGAAGCCGTGATTATCCCCGCGCACGCGTGGACCCCGTGGTTTTCCGTGTTCGGCTCGATGTCCGGCTTTGATACGCTCGAAGAGTGTTTCGGTGCGCAGGCGAAGCACATCTTCGCGATTGAGACAGGGCTTTCCTCTGATCCGGCAATGAATTGGCGGCTTTCGAAGCTTGATACCATTGCCCTTATTTCAAACTCTGATTCTCACAGTCTTGAGCGCATCGGGCGAGAAGCAAACATTTTTGATACCGAACTTTCGTATTCAGGAATAATGAACGCCTTGAAAACGCGAAACCCGAAAAGATTTGTCGCAACCATCGAGTTTTTTCCCGAAGAAGGAAAGTACCATTATGATGGCCACCGGGCATGCGGAGTTGTGTGGTCTCCGGAGGAAACAAAACAAGCGAACGGCATCTGCCCGCAGTGCGGAAAACGGGTAACCGTGGGAGTTATGAATCGCGTTCACGCGCTTGCTGATAGGCCCGCCCCACGGTTAGAAAAAATGCCATTCGAGCAGGTTACGGCGTTTTCCCTGCCAGGGAGGGTTCCGTATATTAGCTTGGTTGCGCTCGACGAGGTGATTGGCGAAGCGTTACATAGAGGACGGGCTACGAAAGGCGCGCGGAGAGAATATGAAAAGCTCATTAAGAGCTTTGGGTCTGAGCTCAACATCCTCACTCATACGCCGGTTGCCGAACTCAAGCTCGTAGCGCAATCAGCGGTTTTGGAAAGCATTTCCCGTATGCGCGCGGGAAAACTTACCATTCAACCGGG
>JAGVPS010000021.1 GCA_020052135.1 Minisyncoccota bacterium | reverse complement strand
GCAGTATGTTGGTGACTATCTAAAAGTAGTCGAGGAGATTTCCGCGCGTATTGAGCGCGAACGGAGAGCAAATGCGCGACTCCAGAAAGATATTTCGGAACGTAAAGACCAGATGAACTTTTTCGCGCAAAAGGGAGGACATATGCGCGATGTCGCGCGCAAAATGCGCGAGGCTATTGAGGAGCTTGAGGAGCAGTTGGTAGAAATGCGCCAAGAGGACAAGACCATTCCCCCATTCCGCATTGGCGCCTCAGAAATGACCGGCGAAATCCTGAAGCTTTCTTCTATTTCTTCTGTAAAGAATCATAAATCCACTGCTCATCCAATACGAGTCTCTTTAAAAAAAACGGGGGTACTTCTCATAAACGGCCCGAACGGAAGCGGAAAAACAACATTTCTTAAGGCGCTCGCGATTAAGAAGCTGAAAGGAGCGGAATTCGGCGAAGGAATTGTTCTCGGCTATTACGCGCAAGATTTTTCAAACCTTGATGAGAAAAAGACTGTCTATGACACCTTAGCGCACGTGATGAAGGCTGGCTCCGAGGAACGGCTCCGGCAAGTTGCCGCGCAGTTTCTGTTTACCGATGACCTTTTGCGAAACCACATCAGGTCGCTCTCCGAGGGGCAAAAAGGACTCCTCTGCTTCGCGCGCTTCGTACTCCTTCAGCCGAATCTCCTCATCCTTGATGAGCCGACAAACCACATTAACTTCCGCCACTTGCCCATTATCGCAAAAGCGCTCGATGAGTATCAGGGCGCGATTGTGCTCGTAAGTCATATGGCTGATTTTGTTTCACAAATAAAAGTGGATGAAACGCTGGATCTGGGAGCATTTTAACAGAAGTTAGAATCTAGTAAATAGAATATAGAATTTGGAGTCTAAAAAACACTGTATGGCCACTAAATCTTTTAAAGACCTGATTGTTTGGCAAAAATCGAGAGACCTCGCCGTGGAAACATATATTCTCACTGGTCATTTCCCACAATCAGAACTATATGGACTTACTAGTCAGATGAGAAGGGCGGCAATTTCCATCTCATCAAATATTGCAGAAAGCTATCATCGCTTTCATGCCAAGGAAAAGAAGCAATTTTTAGCTATTGCTTTTGCATCGGGTGCTGAACTCGAAAGTCAGATTGAAATTTCTAAAATATTATTTCCTAAGATAGATTATGCGCGGGCAGAAATTTTGCTCTCTGAAGCAATGCGGATTCTTAACACTTTTCTTAAATAATTCTATTTTCTACTTTCTAAATTCTATTTTCTACCCTTATGCGAATACAGAAATATCTTTCACAACAAGGCATTCTCTCACGGAGAGAAACGGAAGCGTATATTCGACAGGGCCGGATTAAACTCAATGGAGAAATTATGCATGAAATGGGCGTGCAGATTGATCCCATGAAGGATCGGGTTCAAGTGCTCGAGGGGAAGCCCCTTCCTGCAAAAAGCAGACGCCCTAGCGAAAAAAAGGTGACTATAGTGCTCTACAAGCCGCGCGGGATTACGTCATCTAAAAATAGTGCTGAGGGGAAAAACGTATTCGAAGCATTTCCAAAACTTAAACATTTAAATACGGTTGGCCGTTTGGATAAAGAAAGTGAAGGATTGCTCCTACTCTCTAACGACGGGGTTATTACCGCGGTTGTGACCGGAGAAGATCACGTGGTAGAAAAAGAATACGAAGTAACCGTGCGCGAAGAAGTGCGCCCGTGGCACCTGCGGAAAATAGAGGAAGGGATCATGCTCGACGGCAAGAAAACGCTCCCAGCCAAAGGCGAGCTTCTCGGAGCTCATTCATTTTCACTCATACTTAAAGAAGGAAGGCACCACCAAATCCGCCGCATGGCAGACGCGGTGCATCTTACTATTACGCAGCTCGTGCGCGTACGTATCGGAAATATAAAACTAGACGGGCTTACCTCGGGCAAAGCGCGGATGTTAAGCGAAAAAGAGAGTGTGGAGCTAAAAAAACTAAAGAAATAAAGGGTTTTGACTTACGTGGTATTGACTTTATAGTAGGTGTATGCTATGACTTATTGCATACGCCGTCCCCATGGCGTTACCTTCCTAAAGAAGGGTTTCCGCACCCCACAACAGAAAAGGACAGCAACGTCATGCAGACGAAGAACCGCATCACCGGCTTCACGCCCGGGGAGTTCCTCAGCGTCATCGTTATCATCGGCATGCTCGGCATCCTCGCCGCGTTCTGGATCCCGCAGTTCAACGCCGCCGCGGCCGAGTCCAAGGAGGCGGCGCTCGCGGGGAACCTCGCGGTCGTCCGCGAGGCGATCGAGCTCTACCAGATCCAGCACGACGGGGTGTACCCGAACCGTCACATCATGGGACAGCTCACGAGCATCACGGACCACACGGGAATCTACTGTCCAAGTGAAATGATCCATGACTCCACCTTCCGCTACGGTCCATATTTCACCTTTGGGTTCCCGTTGAACCCCGTGAACGGACTTTCGGATGTGCTCGTCGTGCCTCGAATGCCGAATGGTCCGGTGAACAGCTTCGTGCTGAACCCCATGACCACAGACCTCGTTCCCGCCAAAGTCGATGACCGCACGACCGGATGGATCTACGCCACCGATACGGGCGAGTTCCGCGCGAACACGCCCGGCATGGGACCGAGCGGCACTCCCTACTTCGACCTCTGACGTTTCTGCCTCGCGTTCGAACAGAGCGCAAACACCCGAGCCCCGACGAACACCACCGTCCGGGGCTCGCTTATTTTAAAAAAGTTAAAATCTATACTTTTAGAGTTTGCATTTATTTTATGCACGTGCATAAAATAAATGCACTTTTGTACTTATACCTCACGGTCGTGAAAAACTAGTACAAAATTGAATAGAGCATCACATAAAGACCGCCTAGGTCTTTTCCATATAATCCAGGTATACTGAAATCTCATGCTCATAGACCACGTAACTATCAAAGTGCGCGCAGGCAATGGCGGCAAGGGCGCCGTGGCTTTTAGTAATATCAAAATGACCCTCGGTCCTACCGGCGGGAGCGGAGGCAGGGGCGGCGACATATATCTTGAAGCAGTAGCGGACCTCGGGGCGCTCCGCCGTTTTCGCGCGCAAAAATCATTTGCCGCGGAGGACGGCATGCACGGCCGCCAATCATTCCGTGATGGACACGTAGGCGCAGATCTTGTTTTAAAAGTACCGCGCGGGACAGTCGCAAAAAACATCGAAACGGGTGTTCTTTTCGAACTCACAAAGCTTGGTGAGCGAGTTGGCGTTGCTCAAGGAGGAAAAGGCGGCAAGGGCAATTTTCAATATAAATCGTCCCGCAACACTTCCCCAAAACAATCACAGCCGGGCCTGCCCGGAGAAACAGTAACGCTCGAACTTGAACTGAAGCTCATTGCTGACGTGGGCTTGATCGGTCTCCCCAATATCGGTAAATCAAGTTTCTTGAACGAGGTAACAAACGCGCAAAGTCGCGTCGCAAACTATGAGTTCACCACACTCGAGCCCCACCTCGGCGCATACGAGGGACTCATCCTTGCCGATATTCCCGGTCTTATCGAGGGCGCGTCCTCGGGCAAGGGCTTGGGCATACGGTTCCTGCGTCACATCGAACGGACACGGATTCTTTTTCACTTCATTGACGCGGGAAGCAGTGATCCAGTAAAAGATTACAAAACTATCCGCGCCGAACTCGGCACGTACAATAAAAAACTTTTAGAGAAAACCGAATATGTCATTATCGCGAGAAGTGACACGGTAGATGAATCTCGCCTCGCTTTGATTAAAAAATCCCTGCGCTCCACCAAGCGGGAGATACTTTCTATCTCTATATATAATCCCGAGGAAATGCAGCGCATACGCGTAGTGCTAAATGAGATTCTTAAAGATCTCGAAATTCCGAAGACCGCATAATGCTCCTTGTGAATACCCATAACTGTTATTGAAAAGAACCTGGGATATACTTAAAAGAACATGCCTCTGCATTTCCGAAAAGAACCCACACGCACTGAATTACTAGTGATTACCCTATCTTTGACGAAGCTAAAAAACTATGCTATCCTACTTTATATAAGTGGCTTCCTTGAAAAGCCGCTTTTTAGTTAGATAGAGCTGTATATGTTTGATTATCAGTTACCCATTGCCATGTACCATGATCTCTAAAACTCTTGCGGATGTCTCGAAAAAATATTTTGCGGCTTCTCTGGAGCGAGCGATACCCGAGGAAACACCGCGCATGCATGTGGATGAAATCGCCGCGCGCGTGGCGAAGTTCTATGAACGCGTTCGGAGTATTGTTGACTACAAAGATGAACATTTACTCCGTAAAAGTTTTGTAAACCGCGTATTCCGGCGCCGACTGATGCTCGGCTCCGGCGAAGGTGTGTCAGAAGCTATTATCAAGGAAACCATCCGAGCAGGACACCTGCCAAACGATACGGTGCCAGAAACAAAGATTGCCGAGATTAATACCATCATCCGCAACTACCGCCTCCTTGCACAAAATTTGCCGCCGATGCGGAATGGCTCCCACGACCAACTCATCGCATGGCTCACGGAAATCGCCGCAAATGCCATCGAGGAGTCGCTCTTCCCTCCCACCAAAGACCTCGCCCTTGCGGATCTCATGTTCCGTACGCTTCGGAAATCCATTCTGGTCCGAGGAACAACGATTGAAGCCGATGTGCTTGATACGCAGGTCTTTATCGCAGTCCAGCGCGCGCTCCTGGGCGCTGATCGAGATCTACTCCACTATCGCATTTTCACCCACCTCGCGCCCGGCTGGCAAACTATGCCTGAAAGCGAAAGCCTGGAGCTTGCTCGACGCCTTCAGGACATTAAGCGCACCATTGACCGCTTAGAGCGTAACCGTTTCTCTTCCCAGTTTTTTCGCCTCGCTAATCGTTATAACACGGCGTTTTATCTCATCGGCGATATCTTTGATGTCTCGCATAGTCCCGAGAGCTTCACCGGCCTCGTAGAAAATGAAAGCGAGTTTGAGAGCGAAATCCACCGCGCATACGCCGTCCGGTTCAAGCGAGCTCGCGCGCGCCTTAACCGCCTTGCTCTGCTTTCCGTTATTTCGTTCCTTATTTCAAAAATAGCTGTGGCGATCGCGATTGAAGTTCCCTTGGAAACATATCTCACGGGCGATTTTTCGGCGAGGAACACACTCATTAACGTCATTCTGCCACCGCTTCTCATGTTCCTCATCGTTATGTTCATTAGGCTACCGGGAAAGAAAAACTTCGCTCTTGTTATGCACGAAGTAAAAAATATAGTTACCGAAGAGCAGGAACCAAGATATGTTTTGGAAATTCCTAAAAAGCGGAATGCATTTACCGAGTTTATTGTCCAATTTATGTATGCCGTAACGATCGTTGCAGTTTTTTACTATCTCATCCGAGAGCTCCTTGCGTTTGGATTTAACGGCGCAAACATAACAGTATTTATCTTTTTCGTATCCATGGTTGCGGCGACCGGCGTAAAGATTCATAACCGAGCGAAAGATCTCAGCCTCGAGAAAAAACGCGTGAGCTTCCTCTCGTTCCTGCTCGACTTGGTTTCGATGCCTTTTGTGGCAATCGGACGCTGGATTTTGGCAGGTCTTGCCAAGTTCAATCCTATCGTGCTTGCAATTAACCTCATCATCGAAGCGCCGTTCCAAGTGTTTGTGAGTTTCCTCGAGAATTTCCGAGGGTTTATTAAAGCCAAAAAAGAGGAAATTACCTAAACTGTTTCACTCTTCTCTCCCCTTTCGCAATAGACTTTTACCATCACCACGCAAAAGTCCGCACTACTCTCGCGGATTTTTTTGATATACTAAATCCATGAACCTTGTTACTGAACTTACGCGCATCATACAGGGAGATGTTGATGCCAGTGAAGCCGCGCTTACTATCGCAAGTCGCGACGCAAGTATTTTCCAGGTACAACCTCAAGTCGTTGTCTCGCCTAAAAATGTTTCTGATATTAAAACGTTGGTTTCATTTGTTGCTTCACACAAGAAAAAAATCCCCGATCTTTCGCTCACCGCGCGGGCGGCGGGCACTGATATGGGCGGAGGACCACTGTCATTTTCGATTGTGGTTTCCTTCACAAAATATTTAAACAAAATTATTAAAATCGCTGATTCCGAAGGAACGGTCGAGATGGGAACATACTATCGCGATTTTGAAAAAGAAACCTTGAAGCACAATCTTCTTTTTCCTTCGTTTCCGGCTTCGCGAGAACTCTGCGCGATGGGCGGCATTATCAATAATAATTCCGGAGGCGAAGAAAGCAGATATTATGGAAAAACAGACATGCTCGTGCGTTCGCTCCGGGTTGTCTTAAGCGATGGGAAGGAGTATACCCTGCGTCCCCTGAACGAAGATGAGCTTGTAATGAAAAAAGCGCTTCCCGGATTTGAAGGAGAACTCTATCGCCGCATGAGCAAACTTGTCACAGACAATTATGACGCCCTCCAAAAAGCCAAACCGCAAGTCAAAAAGAATTCGGCTGGCTACGCGCTCTGGAACGTATGGGATCCGGAAAAGCGCGTATTTGATCTCACTAAGCTCTTTGTGGGCGCCCAGGGAACGCTTGGGTTGGTCACTGAAGCAACCGTGAAACTTATCCGTCCCCATCGGTACTCCCGTATGATCGTGATTTTTCTAAAAGATATTTCGCCACTGTCTACCGAAGTGCAACGCATACTCTCTTTCAAACCAGAAGAGTTCGAATCGT
>JAGVPS010000117.1 GCA_020052135.1 Minisyncoccota bacterium | reverse complement strand
GCCGCTGTGGTATGGAAGTGGAAGCCAACAACCGCGCGGACAATCGCGATTATCACCATCATTTTTCTCGGCCCATCACTCTATCTTTCTGGCATTGAATTCTTTGTGATTCGCAATGTGTGCGTATTTTGCGAAGCGTCTAAGATCATCATGATCGCCATACTCACTCTTTCAATCCGCGGCATGGAAACGCTCAAGCTTTCTGGAAAAACGGTTGGCACAGCAATTTTGATCGGAATCTTTTCGGCATTTGTTATGTACACGGTGCAATCGCGCACCATTCCCGAGGGGAAATATGATTCGTTTGCGCAATGCCTTACGAATAAGAATTTTGTGATGTACGGCTCAATCACCTGTTCTTACTGCGCTGTTCAGCGGGCAATGTTCGGTAGCGCATTTGAGTATATTAATGAAATCGAGTGTCATCCCAGAAATCCACATCCTCAAACAGAACTGTGCGTGGCTAAAGATATCAAGGGTACTCCTACGTGGATAGAGGAGGATGAAAGCGGAAAGGATATACATCGTTTTCCCGCGGGAGTTGTTTCCCTTGAAGAACTTTCTCGCGTGTCCGGCTGTGCACTTCCTAACGATTAATATATGTTCGGAGAAAGTCTTACCATCGGCATTGTTATAGGTGCGGCGCTCGCGGACAGCATCAATCCCTGTGTTTTTGGCGTGCTTATTTTCCTAATCGCATTTATGAATAAGCTCTTCAAAACGAAGCGCATGATGCTCCTCGGCGGATTTTTCTATATCCTCGTCGTGTATGGGACGTACCTCGCGCTTGGATTTGGCATTCTTAAAATTACGGTGAATATCGGCATTTCGCAATCCTTCTATGCTATCGTAGCCGTTATTGCGATTATCTCCGGGCTTTTGGAAATTAAAGATTACTTTTGGTATGGCAAGGGATTTACGCTACAAATGTTGCCGGGAGGCAGTGCGCGTCTGGAATATTATACGAAAAGAATCAGCGAGCTCGAGGGGCGGCATCCGGCATTACTACTTCTCACAACCGCGTTACTCGGAATTTTTGTCGTACTCATAGAACTCCCCTGCACGGGCGCGCCGTATTTTGCCATTCTTGGGCTTCTCTCCCAAGGAGCATACGCAAGCGCGGTGCCACTTCTTCTGCTCTACAATTTCATCTTTATCGTACCGCTTTTCATCATTCTCGGTGCCGCATATTTTGGCACTTCATCAGATCGTCTCGAATATTGGAGAAAAGAACACCGCGGGCTTATGCGGCTGGGCATAGGACTTTTTCTTATAGCGCTTGGGGGGTACATGCTCTATTCGATATTGTAGTTTTGAACATATTTTTGCGCATTTGACAAGCACTATTTTTCGTGCTAAAATGCACCCTAGCACGCTGTAGATCAGGTTTCTACAGCATCGAAATTCCCTCTGGAGCAACTTCATGAGCTGGAGACAGAATCGAAAGTGGTGGGGTCCCGCGATGCCCCTCTCGGGCAAGATCCGAGATGCGTTTGCGTACGTCGCGATTATGGACATCGTGATCTACGTTGCCGTGAGCACCCTCTGCACCTTCTTCGAAATGTCGCCTGATGGTGCGATGATGGATCGCATTGCCATTATGGCAACCGCCGCCATCCTCGGTGCCTGCATCGCTTCCTACTTCGCCCGTCGCACACAGAACGGACGAGAGTTGCACCGCTTGTGGTGAACTCATGATGGGAGAACCAAGGAGAACAAATGGCCCCTTTCAAAGCTACGGCTGAGATTGTGGGTCATTTCCTTTTTTAGGCGCCTACGTTATACTTTTTTAGACCTACCCCCTCGCGCAAAGCCAGGGGCGTTCGTGCGTGTATTTGCCCGCGCCTAACGGCGGGGTGTCATTGCTATGACAAACGACAAGATCATTATAAAAGGTGCTCGAGAACATCCTTCGGCAAGCTCAGGACAAGCTCAATATGAATAATAAGATTATTATAAAAGGTGCTCGAGAACATAATCTCAAAAATATCAACCTCGAAATCCCTCGGGATAAGATGGTGGTATTTACTGGCCTTTCGGGTTCGGGGAAATCCTCGCTCGCATTCGACACTATTTTTGCCGAAGGCCAGCGCCGATACATTGAATCGCTCTCCGCGTACGCGCGCCAGTTTTTAGGGCGCCTCGACAAACCCGACGTGGACGAAATCGAGGGCCTCTCTCCTGCAATTTCCATAGACCAGAAAAGCCATTCCTCTAATCCCCGCTCTACCGTTGCGACCATCACCGAGATATACGACTATCTTCGGGTGCTTTTTGCGCGTGGGGGAAAGCCATTTTGTCCTACCTGCGGGCGAGAAATAAAAAAACTAACCACAGAGGAAATTGTAAATGTTGCAATTCAAGTTTCAAGGGAAAATAAATCAGAGAAAAATATTTTAATTCTTGCGCCAGCGGTGTATGGCAGAAAAGGAGAATACTATCAGATGCTCTATGATTTTTTAAATGCTGGTTTTGGAGAGGTGCGCATTGACGGGGCGCTACGATCGCTCCGTGAGCGCATCGATTTATCCCGGTATAAGCAGCATACGATTGAGCTCGTGGTTGACCGCATCCCAGCCGGGTTAGATTTTTCCGCCAAAGGCGGATCCTCCTCCGGAGGAAAAGACAATCGGCTCCGGCTATCCGAAGCCATAGAGGCGGGACTCAAGTACGGCAATGACGTGGTTACTATCCAAACCGACAAAGAAATCCGCCTTTCCGCAAAATTCACCTGTCCGCACGACGGCTTTTCATTTCCGGAAATAGAGCCTCGTCTTTTTTCCTTCAACAGTCCTTATGGCGCCTGTGAAGCCTGCAACGGATTAGGCACTGAAAGCCTTTTTTCCGAAAAAATCTGTCCGATCTGCCAAGGCAAACGCCTCAAAACCGAAGCACTGAATGTGCTTATTGCCGGCAAAAATATTACCTCAATAACCAGCTACTCGATTACTGAAGCAGTTGCATTCTTCAAAAAACTCGCGGAGGGCAAGCAAAGTACTTTCAGTGAAATTGCGGAAGTGCCGATGCGGGAAATCAGAAACCGTTTAGGATTTATGATGGATGTTGGGCTCGAATATTTGACGCTTGAGCGAAGAGCAGGAACCCTATCCGGCGGAGAAGCACAGCGTATTCGCCTCGCTTCGCAAATCGGTTCCCGACTCACGGGAACGTTATATATTTTAGATGAGCCGACCATCGGCTTACACCAGCGAGACAATGCCAAACTTATTAATACGCTCCACGAACTCCGCGATCTAGGCAATACGGTTATAGTCGTTGAACATGACGAGGCAACCATTCGCGCGTCTGACTATTTGGTTGATGTGGGACCGGGTGCGGGCGTACACGGCGGTACTGTTGTAGCAGCTGGACCGATCCCAGTTATTTTAAATGATAAGAACAAAGGATCGCTCACGATAGAGTACTTACAAGGAAAACAATTTATTGAGGTGCCGGAAAAGCGCAGAAAAGTCACGCACAGCACGCATGGCACTAATTTTTTGAAAGTAAAAGGCGCTACCGCAAATAACTTGAAAAACATTGACGTAGATTTTCCTATAGGAAGATTTACGGCCATCACGGGTGTTTCTGGTTCCGGAAAAAGCACACTCGTCTATGACGTACTCTATAAAACGCTCGCGAACCGATTCAATGGCGCTGATTACCGCGTGGGCGCTCACAAAGCGCTTTTAGGGCTCGAGTACATCAACCGAGTCATTAACATTGACCAATCACCTATTGGCCGCACGCCACGATCAAACCCGGCAACCTATGTCGGCGCGTGGGGATTTATACGCGATCTTTTTGCCGCAACTGAGGATGCCCGCGTGCGCGGCTGGAAACCGGGACGATTTAGCTTCAACGTAAAAGGCGGCCGTTGTGAGAATTGCGAGGGTCACGGTCAAATAGGCATTGAAATGCATTTCTTGCCGACGGTCTGGGTCACCTGCGATGTATGCAAGGGCAAACGCTTTGATAGGGAAACACTTGAGGTTGAGTACGTGCCCGTAAGCGGGATTGGAAAACCTTCCTCCGCTGAAGCTTCCGCCAACGCCAAGACTTTGGTGGACAAGTCGGCGGGCAAAAATATTTATGAAATTCTGCGGATGACCGTTGAAGAAGCAGTGCAATTTTTCCGTGATATTCCTTGGCTCCACGAACGCCTCAAAATTTTAGAGGAAGTCGGCCTTGGGTATCTCGAACTTGGCCAATCCGCTACGACACTCTCGGGCGGCGAAGCCCAACGCATCAAACTTTCAGCAGAACTCGGCAAACGTGACACACGGCGAACTCTCTACTTGCTCGATGAACCGACCACCGGGCTCCACTTCGCGGACGTAAAAAACCTTCTTATGGTACTCCATCGGCTTGTGGATAGAGGGAACACCATTGTAGTCATTGAGCATAATTTGGACGTGATAAAAACCGCTGATTGGGTGATTGACTTAGGACCTGGAGGCGGCGACAAAGGCGGTAAAATCGTGGCTTTTGGCACTCCGGAGGAAGTTTCGAAAAGAGGAGGCAGTCAGACTGCTCCGTATTTAAAAAGTGTTCTTAAATAGAACATATTACGTAATACTTGACAAATAGATGTCAGGTATGTATACTGTATTCTAACGTGGAAAGAGGCGCGAATCTCTGCGTACTCTCTGCGTGTGGAGGTTTTTCATGGTCAGGAACGTGCAGTTGAGGAGCAACGACCAGAAGTCGACGATGACCTGACGACGCAGACGGCAACCCTGGCGGCAAGAGCGACTGCGTAGTCGTTTAAGTTGCTGGGGTGAGGAGCGGTCTAGTAACTCAAGAAAGGATAACCGCGTGATCTACGCCCCCAACTAGCTCTACGAAGTGCAACACCAAACCGCTTCGGCGAGAAAGGAGGGAATAAGACGTGATCTACGTCCCGGATCAGTAGGTGAGCTTCGCCAAGGCTCTCAAAGAGTGGCATTCTTACGTCGCTTGGCAGTCGATGAAGTAGGTACAGGGAGGAGAACAAGTGAACCACGCTCGGGATGGTCCCTAGGGGGCAGCACGCGCAGTGCTCTGCCGGGGCCAAAAGAAAACACTCAACAGGATTAGTCGCATACATGCCCTCGGGCAAACTCGCGACGTCCGCATTATGAGTGGATCCTCTAATCCAGGGGAAATTCGTCCTGCTCAGGACGGTCACCGATCACAGACTCTGCGCGATAGGCCTGGGGTCCCCTTACGGAGCACGCTCCGCATGTGGGACTCCAGGCCTCGCTTATTTTATGGAGAAATTATACAAAAAAATTCCTGATTCTCCCGGCGTCTACCTCATGAAAAATAAGGCCGGAGAACTTTTGTATATCGGCAAGGCGGGAAATTTAAGGCGGAGGGTGTCGAGCTACTTCCTGCGCCCCCACGATTCCCGCATCCAAAAACTGGTGAGCGAAATCGCAAAAATTGATTTCAAAAAGACCGATACCGCACTCGAAGCGCTCATCTTGGAATCCGCCCTCATTAAAAAATATCAGCCGCCCTACAATATCCGTGAAAAAGACGATAAAAGTTTTCTTTATATGGAAATCACTCGGGAGAAATTTCCTCGAGTGCTTTTAATTCGCGGAAAAGAAAAAGATGCATTGAAGTCTCGTCGCCTGTATGGCCCCTTTACTTCTGCATCAAGCATCCGCGAAGCGCTCCGCATTTTGAGAAAGATATTTCCATATTCAACTCACCAATTACCAATTACCAGTTACCGATTGCCAGCTCGGCCCTGCTTTGATTATCAGATTGGCCTTTGCCCAGGCACGTGCGTAGACGCGATTAGCAAGGAAGAATATAGGAAGATAATTAAGAATCTGATCCTCTTTTTTGAAGGCGGGAAGAAAAAAGTGATCCGCAATTTTACTAAAGAGATGCTATTGGCAAGTAAAGCGTTAAAGTTTGAAAAAGCAGCTGAGTTGCGCGGAAGAATTTTTGCGCTCCGGCATATTCAAGACATCGCGTTTATCAGCGAAAATGCCGTCCGAGATCCGAGCATAAAAAAAATACCTGCGTTGCGCATTGAGGGGTATGACATTTCAAATATCTCCGGAACCTCTGCCGTAGGGTCTATGGTGGTGTTTATAGGCGGTAAACCTGATAAAAATGAGTATCGAAAATTTCGTATTCGAAGTCTGCGTGAACCAAACGACGTCGGCATGCTACAAGAAGTGCTTCGCCGTCGCTTCAAGCACGGAAAGAACGGCAGAGGCTGGGCACTCCCGCACCTTATTCTCGTTGATGGCGGACGAGGCCAGGTACATGGCGCCACTTCAGTTCTCAAAACAGCAGGCCTTACTATCCCTATTGTCGGCATAGCCAAAGGCCCCACGCGCAAAAAAAACGAATTTGTGGGGGCTATCCCCTTTCGCATCAAACCCGAGATACTTATCCGAGTGCGCGATGAAGCGCATCGGTTTGCGATACGCTATCACCAGAGCCTCCGCAATAGAAACTTTTTGAAAAGAAGCTCCGGATAGCTGGCATTGTGTGGAAAACTAAAGACTGATTCCTGCTATACTGAGCCACATGGGAGCGCGGAGAATAGTACATACACTCACCGTCGGGCTTTTGTTTGCAATCGGGTTTTTTTTATTTGTTACGTATCAAGCAGTAGATAATTTTAAATCAGGATTTCTCGCGCAAGTTGGAGGATCATCCTTCTCGTATCCAATCGATATCTTTGAAACATATCCTAAGGGGCAATTTGCAACCGCGCGAACGAATGAAATTGTTAGTTTTGGATTCCCGTTTAAAAAAGGCGAACTTCAAAACGTACAAACGCTTCAGGTCAGCGGCGTTTCCGCTGCTCAATTCAGGGAAACTGCTGAGTGGCCTGACGGAAGCGTAAAATGGGCCTTAGTGGATTTTGTTTTGCCAACACTCACGACTAATTCTATCGATAGCTCTCATGCCGTCGAGTCGGGCGGTTCGGGAAATATAGGGGGTTTGGATATTTGTTCGTCGGGTGCTGGCACTATCACCGCAAACACAGGCGCGGGAGGAGTAGTAGCGGTAATTAAACAAAATGCCTTTACGGTATTTGAAAAAGTAAATCTCAACGATTCCGGAAATACCGAGCTTGTATCAGCTGGAAACCAGGGAGGAGTCACGTTTATTGATGAAAATAATATAGAACACACCTCTCGCTCAGGAAATGCAACCCGTTTTCAAATTCTAGAAAACGGCCCGGTTCGGTGCCAAGTAGTTGTAGAGGGCATGATCGGTACTTCAAATGTAGGCTACCGCGTCTTATATGATTTTTTAAAAGGGAGAAGCCGGGTAAATCTCGTGTCTACCTTAAAAAATTCTTTGTATGCATCCCCTACCCACAAGCCTTTTCGCGGTGCCAGCCTCCGTATCGATACCACAATAGAGGGATCTAACATCACCGCAAACAGCGCGAACGCCTCTGGCAATGCGCAATCCTTTGCTTTGGGATCCTCGGAAAGTGCCGTCGTGAGCAACTGGTTTTCTTCAAGCCATCTTACTTCCGATTTAGGTAATACCGGATTTAAAACAGGAACATATACGGGATATGCGGTAGAAAAATATCCGAATGGCGGAGGATCTCCAACGGCTATTGTTCCACGAACCACTGCTGCGGGCGTACCCACCTATGAGTGGCTTGGTATAAGTCAAACAGGAAAAAGTATCTCTGTTGCCGGACGCTACGCGCCTTATTTTTACCCCAACGGCGCAACTGCAAATGGATCAAACGGGTTTCTTTCATATGAGATTTTCACGCCTACCTATCCCAGCCAGCCGATGAATGCATTGCGATTCAGAATGTACGAATCGCGGGAGATTGGAATCGATTTTAACGCAAGTTCAAATTACTTGAGCGATACAAAAATTTATACAAATCGTGTCATTTTTATTCCGAGTGATAAAACTCGCTATGGGTCGGTTGGAGCAAACTCCCCCGCTGGATTTGATACAGTGACGAACACAGATTTGCAGTCTTTTTATAATCGTCCAGATATCAACATCCCCCAGACCGTATGTACTAATTTTTCTTCCTCGGGAGAAAAATATGTGAACCCTGACATGACCGTCTATCGAGCCGTGGCAGAGGGTCTTACCGGCGGAGGAATTTCAAATAACATGAGCGATAATGAAGCATACGCGACATTCAGCACGGGTACGCGCGGAAGATATCCCTATATTGAGCAGCTCGCTCGCTATCGGGCAGATTGGGAAATATATTTTGATGACAAAAATTTTACCAATCCAAAAGACAAAACTCAACAGACTCAATTTCAGATCAAGGCGACTAATACGTCGGCTATGCAATCCTTGTTTGGCGGCGCGTGGGAGGAAAATCCGTTTAATGCCGAACATAACTGGGGATGGATGAATTTGGATTTTTATCACTACACCGGACGGGAAGAATTCAAAAAAAGTTTGGAGGGGACTTTCTATCGCCTGCGCATGACAACATTTGCCGGAAACCTTCACTACACCCGCGCGCTTGGCATGCAAATACAAGGGTACGCGCATCTATTGCAATTTTTTGATGAAACTAATGACACTCGCTTTACGGAACATAACCAATTTATTCATGATCATTTGAATGGAACCGCTGGATTCGCCTCGCTACTCTATTCATCCACGCCTCCAAAATTCGGTTACTTCTTGTGGGGTGATAACTACAATCAAACCGTACTCCAAAATGCCGGCTGTACTAAAGACAACCCGGCTACCCCGGCAATCGAAACAAACTATTGCTTCGGCGCCTACCTGGGAGATGACACAAACCTGAAAAATGGCGTAGCTGGCGGATGGCTTGCGCCTCCGGGAGAAGACATTGATGTTGCCCTATTACCACCCGAACTGCAAGCAATTGATTTCCCCGTCTTGAACGGATGGCATTCTATTCCGGGATCGCACGACAACATAAACGGTTGCCAAGACGGCGAACGGGCATTCATGCTTACTAACCGACTCGGTCTTGGCCTGCTGGAACTTTACGAAACATTGAATGAAATAAATCCAAGTGATTCTG
>JAGVPS010000092.1 GCA_020052135.1 Minisyncoccota bacterium | reverse complement strand
TTGTGTGTACATAGAAGGGTAGATATTACTTGTTTGAAGTATACCTACGCCGCAGCTTCGATTTTTGCTCAGTGGTGCAGTTCAGATTTGAATTCGCGAACGAATACTTGACTTATATAACAACATATGCCAACGTATTTATAGTACCAGATTGTTGGTAACCCTAGCCGCGAGGTTCTGCGGTAAGCTCTTTTTGAACCAAAAACCCAAAGGAGGTTCGCATGTCTTCGAAGAAGAAGCTGATTGCGGACCTCTTGTTCGGGGTTCAAATAATCGGCGCGTTCGTTCTCTGCGGGAGTCAGTTTTTCCGTTTGCTCGAGACGACAAAGGGACAACTCTTGAGCATGTTCCTCTTGATGGAGGCGTGGCTTTGCCTTCATCTCATGCTTGCGGTAGACGCACATCGCGCACAGTCAAGCCGAGTCACTCGGCAAACGCTGTGGACGTATGTGATGTGGCTCGCACTCATCGGCACCAACATTATAGCTATCTTTCTCAACGGTAGCTACCAGTGGAGCCAGAATGACACGAGAACGATTACGCTTGTACTCCTCGGTACAGTGCTGGTATGCGCGGTGATGAAGCTCTGCCACATTAGGTTGCAAGACCCAATGTTCAAGAGCCTCCTCGCGACGTTGTTCAAGGCACTGCCGCAGTTCATCATGGTGTTTGAGGTGGTGCAAAAAGGTGGGGCTGGTATACCAGCGGTAGCAGTAATCGTTGGAAACATCACCGTTCTCATCCGTATCGGCCAGATTTGGTTCGCGATCCGCGAAGCAGGATGGGATCGCAGCCGAGTGTGGCTCTGCATCAGCGAGATCGCGAACGAGGTAAGCTGGGCTGCCGTTTCGGTCGTCTGGTGCTTCGTATCGTAACGGGGATTCGCGCAACGCGGTCCCCGTTCTATTTTTAATTTTTGAATTATTTGGTTAATTTGCCAAAAGAGCATATTTTTTCTATACTCTAGATGTACCGCACTTCGTGTGCGGCGGTTTCATTAACACAGCAATTCTTTTAATTCATGGAAGGCATCGAGATTTCCCTTAAGGCTGAACCCCTGTTCCATATCGGCGGATTTACTGTTACTAATTCGCTTTTTCTTGCGCTCATAAGTTCTCTAGTGCTCGGTTTTTTGGCGTGGCGATTGCGGAGGGGTTTAAAGGAAATCCCCGGTACTCTGCAAAATATTTTTGAGAGCTTAATTGAGGGAATTCTTTCGCTCATGGATTCGGTGCTCCAAACCCGAAAGAAATCAGAAAGATATTTCCCGCTCATCGCGACCATTTTCCTTTTCGTGATGATCTCAAACTGGATGGGTCTTCTGCCTGGCGTAGGATCTTTAGGACTCCACGCGGAACATGAAGGTCGCGAGGCATTTATTCCGCTTTTCCGCGCGCCCGCGGCTGATTTGAACTTTACCTTAGTGCTTGCCTTGATTACGGTGTTTACGGTAAATATTGCAGGCGCGCTGGTACTCGGCGTTCGCCGGCATCTCGGAAAATTCTTTACATTCAAGAATCCCATCTATACATTTGTGGGACTCCTTGAACTTATTTCAGAATTTGCTAAAATAGTGTCGTTCTCGTTTCGGTTATTCGGGAACGTGTTTGCGGGCGAGGTGTTGCTCATTATTGTGGGCGCCCTTGTCCCGTATTTTGTTCCACTGCCGTTTCTTGCGCTTGAGATTTTCGTTGGGTTTATCCAGGCATTTATCTTCTCGATGCTTACCTTGGTATTCCTTGCGATTTCAACAGCGGAAACGGAACATTAACCACGGTCGACCAATTACTAATTACCAATTTCTAATTACCAAAAAATTATGGATCCAGAAACAACTAAAATGTTAGCGGTTGCAGGGGTCATGGCCTTTGGTGCGCTCGTGCCAGCGTTTGGTATTGGATGGATCGGTTCAAAAGCGATGGAGGCGATGGGTCGGAATCCGGAGGCGGCTCCGAAGATCCAAACCGCGATGATCTTGGTTTCCGCGTTTGTTGAAGCTATCGCGATCTATGCGCTCGTCGTGGCGCTCATTCTTAAATTCGTATAATCATCAGCGAATAGCGAATGAAGAAACGAATGTACGAATTTTCTTATTCGCAGATTCGTAATAGATTCGTTATTCGTTGATGGAATGCATGTCTGAACTTGTCGAAAAACTCGGTCTTGATTGGAAACTTTTGCTGGCGCAGGGGGTGAATTTTGGCATCATTCTCGTTGTGCTTCGTGTGACCGCCTATAAGCCGATTATGAAACTCCTCGAAGCGAGGAGAAAAAAGATTGAACAAGGCTTAGTTGATGCAAAAGCCGCGAAAGATATGCTCGAGAGCGCTGACCACGTGTATGCCGAAAAGATGAGAGAAGCGGAAAAAGACGGCATGAAAGTATTCTCCAAGCTTGAAGCGGAAGCTAAAGTAAAAGAAGCAGGGCTCATTGCGGCTGCCCGCGTAAAAGAAGCGGACATATTAAAAGCCGCGGAGAAGGCAGCGCATACGAAAGAAGCGGAAGCTGAAGCGCGCGTGCATGCGGGGGCAATATCCCTTGTGCGAAGCGCTATTGAAAAAACCGTTTCGTTGAAGCCGGGCGATATTGATGAGGCGCTTGTGAAGCAGGCGCTTGAATCCTTAAAGAACGCGCAAAGATGAAATATCCATCTGAAATGTATGCTCGTGCATTACTTGAGGTTTTAAAGACCGAGCCAAAAGACAAAGAGGCAGTCATGCGGCAGTTTGTGGCGTTGCTTCAGAGAACGGGAGATGTGAAGAAGGGTCAAAAAATTATTGAGGCGGTGGAACGGAAACTTACCAAAGAAGCAGGCGGACGTTATGTTGAGATTCAAAGCGCGCGCAAACTTCCTCGTGAAAGCATTGTCTCCTTCGAGGAGTTTATGAAAAAAGGTGATAGAGTAGCAACGCGAGTGCACCCAGAACTTATTGCTGGTGTGCGCGTAATCATTGATGATTCGTGGGTGGTTGATGCAACGCTACGCGCTCGTTTGCAGAAACTGTTTACTAACGAGCACTAAATGTAAAATGTAAATCTCAAAATGAAAAATTACAATGCAAAATTTTATAATTTTAAACTGTCATTTTACACTTTGATTTTTGAACTTTAAATTTGAGTTTATGTACGATATTATCGAAAAACTAAAAAAAGAAATTGAAGGGTTTAAGCCCGAAACCAAACTCGAAGCGCGTGGCGAGGTTGTTGAGGCCGCGGACGGTGTTTTAAAAATAAAAGGCCTCTCTTCGGTACAAAGTCAAGAAATGCTTGTGATTGAAACTAAGGAAGGTCCTGTTTCTGCGGTAGCATTTAACCTTGAAGAGACATTGGTCGGCGCCATCGTGCTTGGCGAATTTCGTTACGTTGAAGCAGGTCAGGATGTTCGCCCGACCGGGAAAGTGCTTTCTATTCCAGTCGGACGCGAGATGGTTGGACGGGTGGTAAATGCTTTAGGAGAGCCCATAGACGGCAAAGGAGATATTTTTCAAAAAGGATCAGTGCCCGAGTATTATCTCGTTGACCGTCGCGCTCCCGGGGTATTACTTCGGGAATCAGTGAATACCCCGCTCCACACGGGACTAAAGGCGATTGACTCCATGATCCCGATTGGCCGAGGACAACGTGAGCTTATTATTGGTGATCGGCAAACCGGAAAAACAACCATTGCGATTGATACCATCATCAACCAGGCAAAGGAGAAAAAGTATCGGACACCGATTTGTATTTATGTAGCCATTGGTCAGAAACAGGCGAAAGTCGCATCGGTGGTTCGTGAGCTTGAAAAAGCTGGTGCTATGAAATATACGGTGGTGGTATCTGCCTCCGCTGGGGATCCGGCACCGCTCTGGTATCTCGCGCCCTATAGCGGTTGCGCGATTGGCGAATACTTTATGGATAAGGGCGAGGACGCGCTTATTATCTACGACGATCTATCAAAGCAGGCGCAGGCGTATCGGCAGATTTCGCTCTTGCTCCGCCGCCCGCCAGGCCGTGAGGCATATCCTGGTGATGTATTTTATTTACATTCTCGTTTACTTGAGCGCGCGGCGCGCATGAGTAAGGAAAATGGCGGCGGGTCTTTGACCGCGCTCCCTATCATCGAAACCCAACTTGGCGATGTGTCGGCATACATTCCCACGAATGTCATCTCCATCACTGACGGGCAGATTTACCTTGAATCCGACCTCTTCTACCAGGGCGTGCGTCCAGCCGTAAACGCTGGGCTCTCCGTTTCGCGCGTGGGTTCGTCCGCTCAAACGAAGGCAATCAAAAAAGTTGCAGGTAAACTTCGGCTTGAACTTGCACAATTTCGCGAGCTTCAATCATTCGTGCAGTTTGCTTCTGACTTAGATGAGGGCACACGCAAGAAAATTCGCAAGGGGCAACTTTTGGTAGAAATATTAAAACAATCCGATGGTGCACCGCTAGGATTTGAAAAACAGACGGTCATTTTCTATGCGGCCTTGAAGGGTTACTTTGATGGTATCGAAATAGATAAAATCCGCGAGACCGAAGCAAAGTATTTGGAGTATATGGAAAAGATTCACGAAAAGGATATTTTATCTCCGATTCGTGAATCGGGCGATGTGTCGCTCGAGGTCGAGGAAAAACTAAAGCAGGGGATAGTAAATTTTTTGGAAACGATCAAATAAAATTTAAATGGCTCCCCAACGAATCGAACGTTGAGAAGCCATTTGTGCCGGACGCCCTCCGGCGGGGGATCAGGAATTACTGCGAGCTTTTAGCTTCCTCTGCTCTAGTATGCTCCGTCTACATGCTACGAGTAGGACCAGACACCATACCCAGGCGAGAAGTCTCACGATGGGCATGTCTCGATAGAGGTATTCGCCAAAGAGGACTCCTGAGAGTGTAAACAAGAACAGGAAGATGAGGAGGACGAGAAGGATAATCCTGACAGGATTCAGCATAAAACTCTCTCCAAAGGAACTATAGTATAATAATACTTTATATATTGTATATTGTCAAATCTTTTTATGCTTTTTTATATGCCCCTTTTAACTTGTTGTTAGCTCTATGGCCTCAATCCAAGAAATTAAACGTCGTATCAAAGCAGTAACCTCCACCAGCCAAATCACGAAGGCGATGGAGATGGTTTCGGCTACGAAGATGCGCCGAGCACAGGAAATTGCGCTTCTTTCACGACCGTATTCAGTGGAAGCGCTTCGGATTTTAAGAGAGCTTTCTATTCGTTCGGGCGGGTATTTGCCGGCAATTATGCAGCCGCGGGACCCTTCGATTTCGCTCAGGGCGAATGCCGGAGGCATTCGGAAGATAGCACTCGTGCTTATTGCGGCTGACAGGGGGCTGGCCGGCTCATTTAACACAAATGTTTTTAGGACCTTTGAGAAACGATACGCGGAAGCTCTAAAAAATCCTGAACAATATATTTTTATAGCCGTCGGAAAGAAAGCAGAAGAATTTTTAAACCGAAAAGGCATTTCGCCAAAAGCAGTGTTTAAAGGGTATGGAGATTACGCGACTATCGAGGAAGTAGAGCCGCTCACTACAACATTAGTTGAAGGTTTTTTAAAAAACGAATGGGACGCGGCGACCATCATCTCGACGCACTTTCGAAGCACGCTTCGGCAAGATGTACTAGTTCGGGAAGTGCTTCCTATTGATGGCGAGAAGCTCCTCGAGGCAATTAAAGAAATTGTTCCCGAGTACGGACGTTACTCGCGGGCGAGTACGA
>JAGVPS010000094.1 GCA_020052135.1 Minisyncoccota bacterium | reverse complement strand
TCCTAACAGCGACCCGAACCCTCCGACAATAGCGATCATCCACAGCGGTTCATGCCCTGCTCCCGCGATAGTGCCGAGCGCTACGATAGCCGGAGCAGTAGAAATGAGCGAGGTAAAAAAAATACCTGCGATAAAAGCGCCCACAAGCTCGGCCTCAGTCGTACGCGTGAGAATCTGGTCAAGTATGCCGCTTTGAAAAACTAAGTATGCCAAAAAAACGCTTATAACAAGCGTGAGCGCGTTATGCGCAAAATGGCTCACGAGCACTTCTTCTTTTTCAAGAGTTTTCTGACTATTATTCATCGAGTACGGGGGATGTTCTTCCTGGTTATAATGGCTACCCCACAGGCAACAAGACCAAGAGCAATATCACGAAACACAATATCCATAGAAGACCAATTGGCGATGGTAATGCCAAAGAAAAATGCCGCGGCCACAAACGCAGATATCTCGAGCTTCCATCCTGATACAAGCCAGAGCGCGATTAACATCTCGACAATGCCAAATAGTATCAGGAGTCCATTGTCGCCGAAAGGAAACAGCCCCCGAACACCCCTCGGAAACCATCCAATCCAGTTTTCGGGCTTTGAAAAACCACCTACCGCGGCGTATACAAAGCTAAAGGCAAGGCCAATTTGTATGAACAATATCCCCGGTTGCGTCTTCCACATCATACCTCTCAAGTATACACATAAATAACGCCATACTAAAAAAAGAGCGGACAACGGTACGAGCTTCTCGGGTGTGATATTTTTACTCTACAAAGCCCGCAGAACAAAAATTTGATTGTTATTAAATCCCCGCCGCATACCCCGTGGCGAAGTTTCATTTTTTCCCCGTGAGCTTTTCTACTCGAACACCCACTAACCGAATACGGCGCCTCTGGGGATTTTCCCGCGCATCCAAGAAAGGCATAAAAAGCTGGAGAGCAACTTCAGCAATCCGCTTGCCGTCAGCCACAGGCTCTGAAAGCGTGCGCGCCCGAGTCATCGTTTCGAAGTTTGCAAAACGAACAGTCAAAGAGATGGTTTTTCCCCGGAGATTTTTTCTCCGTAGCCCTTCGCCAACGGCAAACGACAGCGAGAGAAGCCTCGCTACCAAAAAAGGCGCGTCTAATGAATCTTCCTCAAACGTTTCCTGCTCTCCTGTGGATTTTGTCTCATATGCTTCAACAATCGGACTTTCATCAATACCGCGCGCTTTTTTATATAAAGAAGTTCCCCATGTGCCAAATCGCTGAGTAAGTTCATCTTCTCGAAATTTTGAAAGGTCCTCTACCGTATATATATGTAACCGATGCAATTGCTCCTCCATTTTTGGCCCCACGCCCGGAAAGATACGCACCGATTGGGGGTGTAAAAAAGACTGAGCCTGGTGTGCGTGTACGATAGTAAGCCCATCAGGTTTTTGTGCTCCCGCGGCAATTTTTGAAATGAGCTTATTCGGACCAATTCCAATCGAGCACGTCAGCCCGAATTCTTTTTTGATATGTGCTTTGATTTTCTTTGCTTTTATCTCCGCTTCTTCCCAGAGATTTTTTGGAAATTGTCCTCCGAAGGAGGATCCCTGCCTGGCCGGCAGGCAGGCGCCGTTGGCGGAAAAATTAGAAATGGGAAATTTCATTCCAATATATGCTTCATCTATACTCGCCGGCTCTATGGCGTCCGCCTCGGTTCGCAGATATTCCATAATGGCCTCTGATACTTCGACGTATCTGCGGTAATTACCTCCGATAAAAACCGCCCGCGGAAGCCCGCGCCCGTGTGCCGCTTCGCTCAATCTCCATGCCTCGGAAATGGGTTGCGCGGAATGAATGCCGTATTCTCGGGCCTTGTAGTTTGCCGTAGAGACGACTCCGCGTCCTCTTCCGTCCTTAGGATCAGCACCAACCACAATCGGAGCACCTTTCAACCGCGGCTTATCGCGCTCTTCAATAGCCGCGAAAAAAGCGTCCATGTCGACGTGGAGAACGATTCTAGTCATACGTATTAATATGGATGCGGAGTGTGGATAACTCTCTATTGCGCATCACATTATTGTTGTGATAGATTGACAACATATGAAACACAAACTTTTTATTTCGGTATTTATAGGCCTCAGCATAGTTATGGGGAGCGGCCTCGTCTTGCCGCGAGCTGTCGCGGATGTAGCGGATACGGGTAGCATAAGTGGTATGGTTTTTGAGGATGAAAACGGTGATGGGCTAAAAGATCCGGCCGACAAAGGCGTTGAGCACTGGGCTATGTACCTGGTAGATCTGCCGTGGTTCATCGTAAACACTGATGCCAATGGCATATTTACTTTTACCGATGTTCCCGTGGGCACGCACATGGTTTGTCTTGATCATGAAGATCTTTGGCAACAAACCGCGCCCCTGCCTCCGGCTGGCACACATTGCGGACCTGAGGTGTTGGGCTTTGTCGCGGAGGTCGCCGCCGGAGCAACGACCTCTGGGCTTAATTTTGGCATGTTTCACGCGTTTACTATAACAGGAAAAACTTTCGAGGATATGAATGGGAATGGAAAATTCGATACGCTCGCCATTGATAAGAATCTCCCCGGCCGAGAAATCAGACTCCGGCGATCTGATGGATCACTGCCAATCACTTGTATTTCAGGGCAAGCGGGTCAAACCGCTACTATTATCGGTAATGCGTGCGTGGTTATCACGGATGATAACAACGGAAACTATAAATTCAAAAATGTAGGTTTGGGAGAATACGTTATTACCCAAACACCTGTGCGAGGTTGGATACAAACTTTACCTGCTTCCACGAGTACGATGTCCGCAAGCTATGTGCTTCTCGGAGAATCCAATGATACCCACACGCGCGACTTCGGTAACTATAAGATGGGCGTCATTAAAGGAACGGTTGTGCACGACCGAAATGCCACGGGTTTCTGGGAGCGCGGCGAATTGCCGCTTTCGGGTTGGACGATTGTGCTCACGCGCCCTGATGGATCGCAGAGCACCATGCTTACTGACATGTCAGGAAAATATGAATTTTCAAAGCTTGCTATCGGAACCTCTACCGTATCCCAAGTACTCCCGCCCGAGTGGGAACAAACCGCGCCAAGTTTTCCCTCTTACACGCTTCCGCTAGTTTCAGGTTCAACACTCTATAAGGCTGATTTTCTAAACCACTGGATAGGAAAAATCGAATAAGCTTTTCTTTGACGGCTAGGACTTCATAAACTAGACTGTTTTTAGCGCTCCACTGAAAGCATGCCCTATTCCCCTTCTTTGCGGAGATTGAAAAAATGAGTGGATTACCACCTGAAGATTCCATAATCTTCGCCGCTCGAGTTGCACTCTTTCACGCGGTGTACGGAAGCTCATACGGTCTTTCCGCGTACTGCAGGCCTTGCAGAAGAATCTATGAAAACGAAAGTGTGGTGAGCTTCGTCGTCGAAACCGATCCCATAGACAAGTTCGCCCGCATTTCCTGCCCGAAATGCAATGATCTGCTCGCTGTTGACATCATTGTGAGCGATAGTGGGATGCATACCTATCTCCCCCTTTCTCGGAGAGAGGCTGTCATAACGATCCTCCTCGGCGCGGAAGATCCCTTCCCAACTCCTGATGATTTCCGACAGCTTCACGGTGAGCCGTTCCACTGGAGCTTGCTCTTCCACTTCGGTAGCTATCGCAATGCGATGAGCTGCAAGGGCGCAACGCGCTACCATGATCCGCTCATCCCGGAGAACTGGCGTCCCCTCGCGCAACCTTTTATCGGAAGACTGCCACGCTCCATGATCGCGCACCTCGTAGGCGTTACTTCTCGAGAAGTTGAGGAACTCGCTCTTCAGGTGGCCGCCCCCTCACAGTGATCTGCTTCGTTCTTCCTCCTTCCCCATACCGATGGGGATCTTTTTTACGTAATTATTCCTTTATTTCAAATGCATCAAACGCTTTAAACGCGCCCGCTTCTCTATCTATCCGTTTTACCGTGTGTCCGTCCGCGCCTGCCTCAATCCATTCCACAAATGAAGCTGTTTCGTCTTTAGCTCCTTCAAGTTCCAAATATACCGATCCATCAGGTTTATTTTGTATGAACCCTTTGATGCCTCTCCGGCTCGCCTCGTGTTTTATCGTGCGGCGAAAAAAAACGCCCTGCACGTCGCCGTATATAAAAAGGTTTATGTGTTCTGTCATATCGTAATGCCAAGTGCAGTTTTTACCGCATAGCCGACCCCATATGCCGCAATCGCGGCAATCGCCCCCACGCCAAGCATCTCAAACCCTGAACGAATCCATGATTGCTTGGTTACGAGTGATCGGAGCGCGCCCACCACAAAAAGAGAAACGGCGGTTGCGATTATGGAAACGACAAACTGATCTTCGGGCGCCACGCCAAATATATACGGAATAAGCGGCATCCCTCCAACAAGCAAAAATGCCAGAAATGTCGTCACGCCGTGCGCGATAGGCGGCCCCTTCTCCTCCTCAATAATACCTAACTCTTCAAGCATCATCAGATCCACCCATCGCTTCTTGTCCTTTGTAATGCCGTCAATAACGGGCTCGATGTGCGGTTCAGTCACCCCCCATCGCTCAAGAATTTCTTTAACCTCCTTGCGTTCTATCTCCGGAAATTGTTCCACCTCCCACTCTTCTTGTGTCCGTTGTTCCCTATCAAAATCACGCTTTGAACGAAGCGCTAAAAAATTAGAAAGCCCCATGGAAATGCCGTCGGCGAGGAGGTTCGCGAGACCAAGCACGATAATCGCTCCTGCGGAAAAAGAGGCGCCCGCCGCACCAGCCACCACGGCAAACGTGGTAATGATGCCGTCATTCGCGCCATAGACCACATCGGGAAGATACCTTCCACGATGGAGCTCGTGAACTCGCTCTGAATGCGTTGATGGCTGCATGGTCTATCGGTGTCGTAAAGAAATCTTTTTACCCTGCCGCTTTCGGCGCTTCTTCCCCGCTACATTTCGTTTTTTATTCATCCCGTTAGAAGCAGGCTCTGGCTTAACACCACAACCTGCATAATTATTTTAATTATAGTACCACACGAGTAAATCACCCCATCAGACGACTCTGGCTTCTAACGGGATTCATGATTTAATTTTACCACGTCTTTTCTCTTTTTGATAATGAAAAAGAATATGCAATATATGGACACGAGTAATATGTAGTTCGGGATGAGGAAATTAGGATTTGCCCACGAAATGATGCTCGCGCGATAGTCAAAGAACGGCCATAGAAATGGCGTCGGGAAGAACGCGTCGGTATGTGTGAAAATATCGCTCGCAATATGGAATCCCCATGCCCCAAGTTCCCAAAAAGATCTTTTCAAAAAAAGCCACACTAAGCCGAATACCGCCCCAAAGATAACAAAGCTATGCGTCCAGTTATAAAGGATATGCACGTATTGAGGTACGAGCTCCGGATGCAATCCTTTGTCGTCGATGAATTCTGGCTGAAAAAGACGAAGTGTAATGAGTCGCGTCGTAAATAGTATCCCAAATGAAAAGAGGTCAGGAGCAAGACTGAAAAATACCGCCCACCAAATCTTAAAGTGCTTTTTTTGCCTAAGCTCGATTGTTTTATACGCGGCCGCGGTCCACAGCCCATGGGAAAATATATCCATCTACCAAGCAATACTCATTATCCACGGCATGGGAATAGAGAGGAGCATAAGTGCGGCACCGAGAAGTGCCATATTCTTCATGAAGTTCACCTGCTCCATTATTTTTTGCATCGGATCGCTTATTTTCCAGAACGCATGCATCATAAACGAAACCGGAATAAGAAACAGTGCGAGTGCCCCCACCGCATAGAGAATATACACACCAAGAATGATTGCAACGCCTCCAAAGAGAATGAGTAGTCCTGAACTAAACACCGCTAACTTCGGCTGTGGCACACCCTTTGAGGCCGCATATCCGGCAAGTCCCGCACTCTTAAAAAGATGATTCATGCCATTCATAAGAAAATATCCGCCAAAGAGTATTCGCCCGATAAGAAAAAGAATATCCATAGGTTTTAAAATAAGTGAATAATAGCGATTAGCTCAATATAGTCAGTATAACACTTACCTTATTTTTTCTTCTTTTTCGTACGATGAGCTTTCACGCTTGCCTGAACTGCCTTTTCTACCCACCCCCGAAGCGCTTCGTGATCTTCCATAATTTCCTCCGGCAATTCCCAGTATGACATTTTATATAGTTTGCCGCCCGGCATTTTATACGTGAAGGGCTTACTTCCATACGCTTCGTAATCAGCTTTATTTTCTTCACCGATTTTAAAGTAAAGCTCACCATCCGCAATGATGGCGAAGATAATGCCCTGCTTATAAATGCCGTAGCCACTGAACATTTTCTTTGAGGTAACTCCTGATACTTCTGCCAATAGATCACCCATTACAAATTCATGAAAAGAGTCGATTTTCTTCATATTTTACAAGGTTTTGGGTATTGACAAATATATTGATGTATGCTATCATTGGAACATGCCTCGCTGGGCATCACACGTAGACCGTGTGCACCTTCCTCGTACATTGAGAATTCACAAATGAAGAAGATCGTTTTCTACTGGTGTGATTGGAAAGAATCCCCTGATCTGGATCAGATCCGAAAGGGAATGGAGGCGGTCTTCAACGGCAGGAACCTCCCTCACCTGATCACCGTTCCGGATCCACAGTGGGACCAGACCACGATCGGCATTTGCTCCGAGAAGGTGGATGCTCGTGTTCTGAATCGACTCTTCTTGGATCACGTCCACGACAACAACGACAACATGACCTGGTTCTACAAGGCGAATGAGGGGCTTCCACCTCGCATCTTCAGCATCGACTAGCTCAGTCGTTCCCTTAACGCGGACTTGTTTTGCTCCACGTGAGCGGGTCAGACACAACAAGAAAATCGCATGTTCCTAACAGCAGAACAGCTTCAGTATCTCGCCAAGTGCATCCGCGAAGCATATCGCGAGATGTGCGAGCGCGGCGAATGCAACTGCGTCACGACTGAAGAACACGAGAAAATGTTGGCTCGAGATTAATTCATACTCAACATGCCTCGCCCCCCCCACACGATTCCCGACCCCCATCCAGCACGCTGGCTCTGGGGGTCGAGTCATTTTTATACCTCTTCATTCGGATTATTTAACAATTCCACAAACTCTTTTTGAACCTTCTCGAGCTTCGGATTGATGACCATCTGGCAATAGCCGGCGTTTTTATTGCGTGCGTAGTAATCACGGTGATAGTCTTCTGCCGGATAAAACTTTTTAAGCGGCTCTATCTCGGTTACCGCCGGCGCGCCGTCTTTGGATGACGCGTTTATTTTTTCGATGAATTGCTCTGCCTGCTCGCGCTGTTTGTCGGTCGTGTAAAAGATAATCGAGCGATACTGCGTGCCGACGTCCGCTCCCTGGCGGTTTGGCGTCGTGGGGTCGTGCGATGCGAAAAAAATAGTGAGGAGCGTTTCGTATGAAACGAGCGACGAATCGTACTCAATGCGAATAACTTCAACATGGCCCGTGCGACCGCTTGAGACGTCCTCGTACGATGGATTTTCAATCGATCCACCGGAGTATCCTGGTGTAACTGAAATTACGCCGCGAAACATCTTTCCGCCATAGGCGGATCCGCCTCCTGCGGAAAAAACTGCCTCCGTGCACCAGAAACATCCACCACCGAGTACTGCTGTTTCTCGCGTTGTGCTCATAGGTATTATGAATTGTATAAGAGGTACGCGCCAAACACCATGAACGCCATGGCAACTATTTTTATCCCCAAGCTTTTCCTATCAATTGATTCCTTAAAAATATGGGGAAAGAGCTTTGTAAGAACTAATCCAAAAAGAAGAAAGAAAAATGGCTGAAAGCCGCCCACTGTTTGCACAAGCGCAATGGGCGCCAAGAGATACGCGTAGAGGATGAGAAGACCGGCTACAATGGCAATGATTTCATTCAAGAGATTCACTGCTCCAAATGAGAGCGATGCTTTTTTGATCACGCCCATACATTGCGTTCGATAATTAGGCACAGCAAACAGTATTACTCCGAAAACGAGTAAGCCGATATTCTGCCAGAAAACTGAAACCCAGTACGTAGTTTCGAGCGCGGCAAATTTAAACAAGAGTGATGCGGCGGCGATACAGAATGATGCGAGGAGCATGAGAAAGAGCGCCCGAGCCTGAACCTGCCGCGCTTCGCCTCGATGTAGAGTGATCGCGACGGCCCCCATGATAATAATAAGTCCTCCTACGATTTGCAAAAAGCTTAAAAATTCACCTAAAAATATAAAGCCCAATATAAACCCGAATATCGGAATGGTTTGAAAAATTGAACCCACGACGGATGTTTCACTGCGAGAAAGTGCCGCAAGATACGGCAAAAGGTATAAATTAAATAGTACTCCGCTTCCGACGAGAAGCAATGCGTCTCTGAGAGAAACGGAAAATACATGCGGCTCTATAAACCAAATGACGGGAAGCATGACCACACCCATAATCGCTCCAAAAATGAGGAGTGCTCCGCTCTTTCCGTTCGGGAAGTAGCGCTGCAGGAGATATTTATCAATGAAACTCCCCGTCACGTAGAACAGATGAGCGGCAAGAGGAAACAGAATCCAAGCCATAATTAAAAAGACGTCGCCCTCCGTACGAGTGCGAGGGTTTTTTCCGCGCTTTCACGCGCAACCGTAGCTCCGCTCCTCAAAATGTCTTCAATATATCCGGGTTCTTTTATAACTGTCGCCCGACGCTCCTGAAAACGGATGAGAAAATCAGAAATCAAGTCCGCGAGCAGTTTTTTAAAATCTCCCATCACCTGCTTGCCCGCAAGGTGCGCGTTAATAAGCTCATCTATTTCAATGAGCGTGTTTTTATTCTGTGCGAGTTCTTTCGCAAGAATCATGTGGCTTTCAAGACTTGGTGTCATTTTTCCCTCGGTCGCGGTTTCCGCGGTTTTTATTTTTTTCTCGATTTTTTTCGGGTCATCGCTTAAAAAGATGGATCCTTCCGGCACGGATTTACTCATCTTGCCAGCTCCCTTTAACGAAAGAATGCGAAGCGAGCGAAGCTTTTCTGGTTCAGGAATCGGAAATACCTCGCCATATTTCTCATTAAAGTCCCGTGCGAGGCGGCGCATGACTTCCAGATGCGCCACCTGGTCGTCGCCCACGGGCACGCGCCGCGCGCGATGGAGCAAAATGTCGGCCGCCATCATGACCGGATACAAAAGAAGCAGCGCGTTCGCTGTTTCGGGCCGCGCGCCTCTTCGAAGCTTGTCCTTAATGGTTGGCACGCGCAGGAGCTCGGCTACGGTTGTCTCGCGCGCCAAGAGCGCCATGAGAAAGGTTGTTTCGTACCCGATTGACGACTGGGTATAAATAATGTTTTTCTCCGGGTCGAGGCCGAGCGCGAGATAATCAGCAACCACTTCGCGAGTGAACTCTCGGATTTCCTTCGGTTCATGGTCGGTTAATGCGTGTAGATCAGCCACAAACACAAATGATCGCACGCCAGTTTTTTGAAGTTCTATAAAGGGCTTTATGGCTCCCACGTAGTTGCCCAGGTGCAAATTTCCCGTAGGCCTAACACCCGTGAGCATATCTACCTCATATGTTGCTTTCATAGTTCTTTTAGCTTAATACATTCTCCACTCCTTCGTCTATGTAGAAATTTATCGAATGCCCGTATCGCACTGAAATGTTTCTTGCGTGATCGCTTTTGGCACAATAACCACCGTGTGCGTTGCGCAACGAGGCAATACCGCACCTCCGCTTGGAGTAAAATCATAGCTCCCAGGCGAGAGCTCGGCGGTAAATTTGCCGTCCCCATCGGTTTCAATCGTTTTCAAAATAGCCGTGTCCCCCGATTGTGAAACAGTAATCGCCGTTTTATACGGCCGAGGAGCGCACTCTGGATCAGGGGGTATGCGTTCGACAGGACATGTGGGCCCTAAAAATACACGGCCCTCAACTCCGCCCATCTCGCGAGATGTGCTTGGGTTTGCAGGCCCACGGATAAGAAAGAAAACAATGGCGAGCATACCTACCCCAATAACTGAAAAGGCAATGCTTTTTGCATCCATATTGTTATGGTAGCACGTAAACCGCCCTTCTATATAGTAAGGCGAGCGGGTATTTCTGTTTTATGAAAGGAAATTTTTAGCCTACGCGACTCCTATATCGACTCCCTAATTTCAAATATTTTCTGCCGTGATGAAAATCCGGAAACAAGCCGAACAGAAACGGACGAAACACTAAAATAGCGAGCGAGCGCTTTTGCTATCGCGGCGTTTGCGAGCCCTTTAACCGGCGGCTCTGTAACCGCTACGACAAAATGTGTTTCGTCGAGTTTTTCAACGTTTTCCTCCCGCGCGCTTGGTTTTGCTTTTACAAAAATTTTCATGGGTGCACTATATTAAGAGTAATTGTGCGGTTTTGTGAATCCGGTCCATACACCAATCAAGGCGCTCGACAATATCGCGCTCCTTCAGGCGAATGACGCGCCATCCGTCTCGCCGAAGGTAGAAATCTTTGACTTTGTCTTTCGCTTTTTGGACTTTGTTCGCATGCGCTTTAGCATTATCGCATTCAATAGCAATTTTCCCCTGAGCGCAAAAAATCGCAAAATCAATCCGAAAGCGCTTCCCGCGTATAGTGATAGGAAACTCGGGCCTGGTTTTAATACCAAGCTGTTTCAGTCTGCGCGCTATCATCTGCTCGGTTTTTGGAACTCCATACAGTTCTAATATATCGCGCGAAGAAAGCAAAGTTTTCAGAGTGGTAAAACCAAAAGAGACCCGCCGCGGGATTATATTTTTTATGGGTTGTGAAAGTTTCTGTATAGAAGAGAACTCGTATTTTATATACTGTTCATACGCGCGAGGATGATGCGGTTCCTGCACCAATTGAATCCGCATAACTACTTTCTTTTTGCGGATGCGCCCGTAATATTGGATGCGTTTGCCCCGGCTCCCAAAGAGCGCCGGCTGATAAAAAGCAATGTGGGAAAATTTCCTCTGAGGCGCATACATGCGCGGAATTCTATACCAGCGCTCATTGAGGAGAGTATGGAGGTCGTGTTTGCTTTTCACCACCCCCACGAGAACCGTTCTATCTCCTGCCGCCGCTTTCGTCATAACAAAAATGGTCTTAAGCCGTATCCGCAAGATGGGATTTTTTTTCGCGCGGAGCATCGCTTTCAACTTTTGCGGCAGCAGTGCGATATATGCAATAGTCGCACTCTTTGCCAGCAGGTGGAATCATATCGCTTTGCAGGCACTTTTGTATGTCATCTAGCGTTCTCTCTACCCAGGAGTTATTGCCAATGTATGGAATGATCTTTATATTGAATTCCAGCTTTGCATCAAATGCTTCTTTGTCCGCATTGCCGTTGCAGTATACGAAGTATCCGATTTTTGAAACACGGAAACCGTTTTGCGTAAGGAGCCATTGGTACACCTCCATCTGCCGTTTGTAGCTTATCTGCCAGTCGGCATCCAAGTTCACTTCTTCGGTTTTTGAAGTCGCCTTGTAGTCTACAACCATAACTTCTCCCGTAGGATCCACCCACAGGTCATCTATCGCGCCGGTGACAAGTAGGTTGGTTGAGTCATGGTGGTACTGCACGCCTTTGAAATTTTCTCGCCACTCATTCATTTTCTCGTGATCAAAGGGTACCGCATCAATGCCATAGGCCTGCATGAGCGGATGCGCGGTCTGGCGAGCGCGATGCATGTCAAATTCTTTTTTGAGAAGCTTATCAACGGCAGAATTCAGAGAAAACGGAAATCCGGGTGGCTGGGAC
>JAGVPS010000035.1 GCA_020052135.1 Minisyncoccota bacterium | reverse complement strand
GCGCTATTTCTATGCACGTGCATAGAAATAGCGCAGAGTTATATATCAGTTATCGCCTTATTGCCGATCATGATCGACGTCGTCTAATAACAGAACCGAGCGTTCAGGCTTCTATCTATGAAGAGACAATTCCCATAAGGTGGTGTCCAAGCAGATTAGCGCAGTTCCCGTAGTAGCTCGCCCCGACCCGTAAAGGAGTCCGCATGGGCGATGGCCACATAGGAAGATATGCCGAGGAGCCGGGTCAAGAACCATACTTCATCCGCACACGGGTACTTTGATACAAAGACACTATCCTGAAATGACGTAAGCCCAAGAGAGCGTAGGTGTGTGCGCAGTGCATTGCGTTCGGCATTGTGTCGTCGGGGAATATCAAACATGACAATCCACCATGTGCCATCCCATTTCCCTCCGCGAATTTTCAATTCCGAAAAAGTCTCGCGTAGCACTGAGCGGAGCCCCTTTGGAGTCACTTTTATTTGATACCCAGCAGGAATTTTCTCTTTCTTAATTAAGCCTCCCCGCTGCAGTTGGCGCAATCCATCCTCAAGAGGTTCCTTTGTATAGAACCTTCTCTGTGGCTTGTCGTGTAATTTTCCGATAGCAGCAAAAGCATTGGGCGAAACAGCCGCAATAGCAAGGGATCCGGCGATAGCACCAAAGGCGAGTAAAGATTTCGCGAGGAACACACCTCCCCGGCCGGCCCTTTTGGTAATTTCGTGTATTTTTGTACTGCGCTCTGCCTTCTCCCATTCGTCACGGAGACGTTCCAATAAAAAACGTTCGTCAGCACTGCTAAATTTTTGGAATTTCCCCATATTTCTTTATATTTTATTCACCCCCATTAACAATTCCTTGCATAAATATTATGCACGTGCATAGAAATAGCGCAAATAGATAATCGCACTTCTATTCGTTTTGCATATACGAAGCAAGCTCCGTCAATACCGCGAGCGAAATATCCTGCGGCCTCTCATTTTTATTCACCCCATGGAGCAGAAGGGCGCTTTTAACCTCGTCTGTGGTCAGCTTAGGATATCCAACGCGCAGATTATTGAAAGCTGTTTTGCGCGGTTGTTTAAAGAGGCGCCTTATGAAGGTGTAGTAACTAGCAATTGGTAATTGGTAATCAGAGCTTAGTTTGGTTTCCAGGAGAAGGATTGCTGAATCTACTTGGGGAGGTGGGGAGAAGTCATTTGGATGAAGCCGCATCGCTATTTTTGGCGTTGCCCAAATCTGGACTGCGGCGGCGAGCAGGTTCATGCGAGGAGGCTCGGCAACTATTCGCTCGGCAACTTCGCGCTGGACCGTGAGGACGGTGCGGAGCGGTTTTTGATGCAACTCGCTTATACTCCGCAGGAGCTTGCCGGTAATGTAGTAGGGAATGTTGCCGACAACTTTGTAACTGGTAACTGGTAACTGGTAATTAGAAAATATATCCGGGAGAATTTTTAAAATATCGCCCGTTACTATTTTTAATTTCGAATTACCCTGCCTTGCCGGCAGGCAGGCGGTTACTAATTTCCGCGCGAGCTCGTGAGCGAGCACCCCGTCTTTCTCCACCGCAATAATTTTACAACCTGTTTTTTCACAGGTCTCCGCAAGCGGCAACGTGAGCGCGCCCTTTCCCGGACCGATTTCAATTATCGTTTCTCCCGCTCGCAACTCGAGCGATTCTATGATGGCGCGAAGCGCTCGGGCGTTATGCAGGAAGTGTTGCCCAAGAGGGGCTCGCTCACGCACTGCGGGGTGTCGCCGGGAATGTTTTTGCGGCGGAGCGAAGACCTCGGGCTTTGCATTTTTGTGGTTCACGGTATAATTATTGCATACCCAGTAGTGAAAATTCGATTTTAAAAACAAAAGGGGCATCGAATTTCTACTACCCGACATAGTTTTTATGACAAAGATTTTTATTTCTATAGGAGCGGCGATTCTCATCCTTGCGGTAGGGGGAGTGGTAATCACCTCAATCACAAAAGTTCCTCAGCCAGATCCTCTTAGCGAAACAGGGGAACTGCCGCCGTATGGCCATACCGACCTTATTTTGCCAAAAGAAACTTTCCCGGAAAATGAAAACGAACCCGTTTTTTTGTCTGCGGATCAAGTGGCGGGTCAGATTCCGGCAATAGAAAAACCTAACCAAGACCCCGTATCCCAGCTGACCATTCCGTCTCATGACGCCACAATTCTGCCCTCACCGGATTTCTTTACGTTTTTTTCGCCACCCCCCTTCATTTCTATACCCACATCTCCTATCGTGACATTACTTGAATTTCCTCCGGTTGCCGTAAACGAACTGCATATTGCCTCGGATGGCGTGAACGATCTGAGCTCATTCGCGGAATATTTTACCCGTCACATCAACGACATTCAATATGATATTTCAGCGCTTCATGAGGTACTTCGGGATGATAATGGCGTTATCCTCTCGCCTGAAGATTTGGTGCTCGCAGGGCTCACCGCGGGAAATTTTTCGACGGTGCACCCGTCCCTGGCGCTCTATGATGCATTTTTAAACGCAAAGATAGCATTCCTCAAAACTGTGCCGGTGAAAATATCGGCGACCAACATAAGCCAAGAAATAATCGGCGCCGATATGCTTACTCGGAATCTTATCGGAAAAGTCTTTGCCGCAGAAGCAGGGGTAGTAAGTAAAGAAACAGTTGCAGAATATCGTACGCGGTACATAGAAACCATTACCACGCATCAAAAAGAGATTGTCTATCACGAACAACAATCAGAAAATGCCCTCGTGGCGACAGTTAAGTTTTTTCTTGCATTTATGCAGGGGGGAGCGGTGAGCGTAGCGCACGCGCAAGCGAGTGTAACGCTCGGATTTGGAGGCCTCATTACCATGATTCAAGAGTGCACATGTTCAGGCGGTTATATCATGTGGCTCACGCCCGGCTACGCGCCCATAGGCCCAGCCACCTACCCCATATTCATAAGCTACGCCACCATCGCATCACCCCTTTTATATCTTAATAAAGCCGCGATCCCCACACGATGGATTTTAGGCAACTACCTTGAACTTCCTGGACCGTGCCTTAGTGTCGCGCTTTGTATACCAGACGGCGCTTATATGGGAATTGTAACGATGGCAGGGACAAGTTAGCCCCGCGGAGCGGGGCAGTAATCAGCAATTAGAAAAAAGTTTCCCAATTACAAGTTACTAATTACCATTTTCCTTCCTCATTCATCTAAATACACAATATCGTCATCCGGAAGATTCTCTGCGGTGCCAGAAAGGGATATAAATTCCGTAAGTTCTGGCGGGATTTCGTATAAAAAGCGGGATGGTATTCGATAGAATGTGAGCGTGAGTTTTTTTCGCGCGCGCGTCATTGCAACGTACATGAGCCGCCGTTCCTCCTCGAGTTCGGTAAGGGTGCCGTACGACATTTGATGGGGCAAAATACCTTCGGAAACTCCCGCGACAAACACCGCATCGAACTCAAGCCCTTTTGCCATGTGAATGGTCATCAGAGAAATAGGGGGTAGGGTATAGCCACTAGTCACTAGGGTTTTTGAAGGCGCGTCTGTCGATTGGAGCAGGGCCGCACGCTCAAGAAATTCGTGCAGGGTATTAAATCCTCCCGCAAACGCAATGAGCTCATTCACGTTTTCGACGCGCTCTTCCGCGTTGGGATACTCATGCCGCAAAACCGCAAAATAGTTTGATTCAGAAAGGAAAAAACTGATGAGGCCGAGGTGATTTGTATTTTCTCCCCGCTCGGCAAGCGCATCGATAAGCGGTCGCGCGACGCGCTTTGGTAGCGCCTTCTCGAGGCGGTCCCGGCTCACCATATCTTTCGGATTCGCGGCGATGCGGAGCGCGGCGAGCACGTCCTTCACCTCTTTGCGTTCGTAGAATTTTACTCCGCCGAAGATGCGATAGGGTATTTCTGCGACAATGAGCGCCTGTTCAATGGCGCGCGACTGGGCGTTTGTGCGATACAATATTGCGGTATTTGGAAATTGAGAATTGAGAATTGGAAATTCTTTTATCGTTTGAGCGATAAAAGCAGCCTCTTCCTCTGCATTTTTTGTTCCCACAACCGTGATAGGCGCGCCCTTATCATTTTCGGTCCAGAGCGTTTTTTCATGCTGAAAGGTGTTATGTGACACAACGCCCCCCGCGCCCTCAATGATGGACTGCGTTGATCGGTAATTTTGTTCGAGCTTAATCACCCGCGCATCGCTCCAGTCATCGGTGAATGTTAGGAAATGTTCGACGTTCGCATCGCGCCAACCGTAGATTGCTTGCGCGTCATCGCCCACGACAACAAGATTGCGATGTCTCTTCGCGAGCAGTTTCACCAATTCATACTGCGCCGGGTTCACGTCTTGGTATTCATCCACGAGAATGTGCGAGTACTCCGCTTGGTGTTTTTTGAGGAGGTCGGGATGCGCTCGAAACAGGCGGACTGGCTTTTCAATTAAATCTCCAAAATCAAACGCATTTTGTTCCCTCAGAAGCTCCTCGTATCGAGAAATTATCGCGCGAGCGCGAGGATCTTTTTCGTCATCAAGCTCCCGGAGGCTGTTTTTAATGCCATAGATCTTCCGTAAGATGAGCGCCGGGCTTGGCGGATCCATCCCCTCTGCTTTCATGGACTTTACGATCTTTTTAAGGAGGGACAGGGAGTCGTCATCGTCAAAGATCGTAAAATGAGGAGTACGGCCACAGTGCGCTGCTTCGCGGCGAAGCAAACGGGCGCCAAACGAGTGAAAGGTGCCGATGAACGGCTGTAATTGGTAAATACCTGCCTGCCGGCGAGGCGGGGTAATTGGGAATTGCCTGCCTGCCGGCGAGGCGGGGGAATTAGTGATGCGGGAACGCATCTCCTCGGCCGCTTTATTGGTAAATGTAATCGCAATAACCCGCGCGGGGGGTGTGCCGCGCTCAATAAGGCGGATAAGGCGTGCGGTGAGGGTACGAGTTTTGCCGGATCCAGCCCCAGCAACGATTAATAAGGGCCCATCGCCCCAATCCACAGCCTCTTGTTGTCTTGTGTTTAGGTCCATGCTACGCTTTTCTGGTATTAGTACTATACGCAAAAAACTCAAAAACTGTAACCTCGCAACCGTTATACCGGTTGTTTTTCTGTTTGGGGGGATAGCGCTTCATACGGTTTTTGCATCTGTAAACACCCATCCAGACAAAACTCGCCGAACAGCGATATTTGGGGGTCCAGCAACATTATCAGAGGCAGTGCTAAGGCCGGGAGCACATATCGGCGCCCTGGAGAGCTTTTCCCCGGTTGGGGAGATTTCAGTGGCCACAACTCCCGAAGATGCGGTTGCGGGTTTTGTCATCGACGAACTTGCCTCAATTGAGGCGCTCGGCGGAGTGCTTGGCGGCGGCCTACCCGGACGTGACGGTCTCTTAGTATACACGGTAGTTAAGGGTGACAACCTTTTGAAGATCGCCCAGAAGTTCGGCATTTCACTCGACACCATTTTAAACGCTAACCGCGACACGCGCGGAAAGGCGCTCCGCATCGGCCAGGAGCTCGTGATTCTTCCCGTTTCAGGCGTTATGTACTTGGTACGGGAAGGGGACACGATTGATGCCATTGCGTCACGCTACCAGGTGTTGCCTGCGGACATTCTACGAGGCAATAAAGAAAAGATCTTGAGCGGCATCTTGCCTATCGGCGAGCAGATCCTTATCTCAGGAGCAAAAATCCAGAGCACGGGCTACGCGGTAGATAGCTCACTTCCGAACCTCTCCGGATATTTTATGCCTCCCACCACGGGTTGGAACTGGGGGCAGATCCATGAAAATAATGCCGTGGATATGGCAAACGCATGCGGTACAAGTATCTTTGCGGCCGCAGAGGGGTTGGTTGAAAAAACTGGAAGCGCAGGGTTATGGAATGGCGGCTTGGGCGGATATGTTACCATCGAACATCCGAACGGCACCGAAACGCTCTACGCGCACCTTTCAAAACTTACAGTATCCGTGGGCGACTATGTGGCTCAAAAGCAGGAAATTGGACTTATGGGTAACACCGGAAACGTGCATGGGCCCACCGGATGTCACCTGCACTATGAAGTGCATGGCGCGCGGAACCCGCTCGCGAAATGAAGCTCCACGGCCTTACGGCCGTGGTATCCAGAGCTTCCCTCGGCCCCGCTATAGCGGGGCCTCGCCTTTGGCGGGGCGTGGCACCCCGCCATCGGCGTGGTGTGGCGTGCGGGGTATTCAGCGGGGATTTGATAAAGGGGGAGCAACACGAGATAAGAAGTAAGAAGTATGAAATAAGAAAAGGCGCCCGGAAGGGCGTTTTTTGTATAACGATAGCGAAAAAAACAAGGGTTTGACATATCGCTAGTGATAGTGTTATAATGGAAAGAGCAACGCAACAGCGAACTGTTGTGCCGAGTACAATTCCTGGGAGGGTCACGTCATGAAGTTCAGTTTGCTCCTCGTTCCGCTTGGCATCGGAGTGCCCGCGAGGACGATCATCAACCGGGCCGAGCAGTTCCTCGTCGCGAGCGGTGTTCCGGTCGCGGAGGTGGAGGAGCTGAAGCGGGCGCCGCGGCAGATGATCGACCGGGCGCGGAGGGAGATGCGCGCGCAAACGGGGCAGGAGCTCTTGCCCATCCCCGTTGCCGCCGGCATCACCCCCTGAGCGCACGCGCAACGTGTTCGAACCGCCCCCGTTCCGGCTATATGCTGGGACGGGGGCGCATCATTTTTAAAGAGGTTCATCTGCTATACTTTCTATATGATTCATCGAGTTCAGGGAACGCTGCTCGCTAAGCGGGAAAACTTTTTGGTGGTGGAAACTTCAGGTGGTATTAGTCTGCGCGTTTTCGCCTCGCCGCACACGCTTTCGGCGTTACCGGCCACAGGGTCGCCCGTGACGCTTCATACCTATCTCCATGTGCGGGAAGATGCGCTCGAGCTCTATGGTTTTTTACATGAATCCGAATTGGATCTTTTTGAAAAATTAATCAGCGTGAGTGGCATTGGCCCAAAATCAGGCATGGGAATCTTAGGCGTGGCAAAAGCCGACCAACTCATTGCCGCTATTAATGAGGGCCGGACTGAACTTATTACCCGCGCTTCGGGCATTGGGAGAAAAACCGCAGAACGGGTGATTTTGGAATTAAAAGGAAAACTTGCCGCTCTAGGGACAGCACAAGAAACACTGAACCTCATGGAGTCCGATGTTGAGCTTGAAGAAACGCTCATGAGTTTGGGCTACAGTAAAGCGCAGTCTAAAACCGCAATCGCAAAACTTGATCCCAAAATCACCAGCTTTAAAGAACGCCTCAAGGAGGCGCTGAAACGTACTAAGGGATGAAAAAATTGACACACTCCCTGTTTTAGGGGTATAGTGGTTTTGGCTCATCATCTGTGACGCGCATCTCGTGTTCGGGCAATTCCATTTCTCGTTGCGTGTGTTGGGAGGGTTCTCGTGTGTGACATTGATCCAGAGAGCGGTGAGGACATGCTGACCGTTCAGCAGGTGCTTGATGCTGACGGAGACGAGGCGTTCGAGGAGGGTCTCAAGAAAGGATCAGAACCACCTCTGTCTTTTCAGGATGCCGTCGAAGAGTTCTTCGTGGATACGGAAATCGTCCTTTTGCCTACCGTAGAAGGAACGAACGAGCCCGAGGTCGACGATCTGCCTAAGCCCAAGAGAAGGTTCGGTGAGACCTTGGTGGTCTACGCTCAGGCGGCTGGGATCGCGATCGTGGGCATCGAGGTTCACAACCATCTCGTGTGGGCAGGGGCGGGTCGCCCCTACCACTGACCGCGCGGGTTAGCAACAGCCCCGGACAACTACGGCATGAGTTCGAACCATGCCATAGCTGTCCGGGCTTTTTTTATTCGCATTTTTAAATCCCCCCTCCCAACGGTTCTAAGTTCTCTGTTTTAAGAAGCCTGCAGAAAGTTTCATAAAACAGAGAACTTAGAATCTCTCTTTTCTTGCTACTTCTTACTGTCTCGTATTACAGTGAAGAAGAAGCGCATGACTTTTCTAAAAAATATCTACCACTATATTCTCGCGGCGCTCGGAGCCGCGCTCTACGGCTTCCCTTCAAAAAAGCTTTTAGTAATTGGCGTGACCGGAACCAAGGGGAAATCAACCACGGTTGAGCTCTTGAGTTTTATTTTTGAGCGCGCGGGCATGAAAACCGCCTGCATTTCTTCGGTGCGGGTGAAAATCGGCAACCACGTTGAAAAAAATCAAACCGATAATTCCATGCCGGGCCGGTTTTTCTTGCAAAGTTTTTTGCGCCGCGCGGTGCGATCCGGCTGTACCGTGGCGCTCATTGAGGTAACGTCGCAGGGCATTTCCCAACACCGGCACCGCTTCATAGATTTTAATGCCGCGCTCTTTTTAAATCTCCACCCCGAACATATTGAGGCGCACGGTTCTTTTGAAAACTATCGGGAAGCAAAGCTTAAATTTTTCCGCGACCTCGCTCGTCGTTCACAGAAAAAAATGAAGCAGTTTTTCATCAACGAGGAAGACTCTTCGGCTGATTATTTTTTTGACGCGATCCATGCTCATGTATCCGTGTGTGGGCATACCCGCGGCATCCATACCTCTGATGAGCGGGGAGAGAAAAAAATATGCACGGCAGAACTGCACTACTTTGGCAGGGATCAGTTTATTCAGACACGGCTCATGGGCGGGCGGGTGTCCATTGGCGACTGGCTTTCGAATAATTTCAATTTAGAAAATGCGGCCGCCGCCTCGGCGGTTCTTGAAGCGAACGGTGTTTCGTGGGATGTCGTGCGAGATGGACTGCGCGCGTTTCCGGGTATTCCTGGTCGCATGGAGATTGTGCATGATGAGCCATTTCACTTTATTGTTGACTATGCTCACACGCCCGACTCCTTGCAGTTTGTATACCAAGCGCTTCGCGAGCGGTATTTTCGCGGGCGGACAAGCCGAAAGAAAAAACGTAGCTCGCTCCTCTGTATTTTAGGTTCCGCAGGAGGCGGGCGTGACAAGTGGAAGCGTCCCGAAATGGGAAAAATCGCGGCAACGTATTGTGATACGGTCATCCTCACAAACGAAGACCCGTACGATGAACCGCCCGAGGAGATACTTGATCAAATTGCCGCGGGATTTGCGCAGGGGGGAGTTACCGGGGGAACAGGAAAGATATATATGGAAGTTGTGGATCGCAGAGAAGCGATTCGAAAAGCGATTACGCTCGCGAGAGCGGGCGATGTCATTGTCGCGACCGGCAAGGGGAGCGAAGCATGGATACACGTCGCACAGGACAAGCTCATTCCCTGGAACGAGCGGCGGGTAGCAGAGGAAGAGTTACAGAACGCAAAACAGTGATGAAAAATGTTGATGACGAGCGCCCGTGGACTATACTATACGACGACCGTTCTATAGTATGGTCCATCATCCTCAAGCACGCGCCAGTATAGAACACATGTCTCACGTAAGGCTTTCCACAAAAGCAACATCATTGTATTGTATTTGACAGAATTGATTTTTGGTGATATACTGAAGCTAGTTCGTCAAAAAACCCTGCGGCGGCAGTTTCCGCCATAGGCACCATTGGTGCCAGAAAGAGAATCCAATGGAGCTCTTGGTAAAGCTCTGGGAATTCGTACTTGTGCTTCTCCGCGACTTGGTCAAGGACGGTTGGACAGAGGAAGACTTCAAGGTGTTGCGGGTACGGCGCGCGGACGTGCTCGCCTTGCTTCGTGGAAACACGACGCCCGTAGAGGACCGTGGCATGTCGACCGAGAATCAGCTCCAGCGATGGGTCAAGCTCTGTCGCGACCTTTTCGGGCTGGAACTCAACGTCGCCTCACTACGCATCCCGGAGCGTAGGCAAGGATTTGATCGGCTCATCGTGGTCATGCCGGGCATCACCTACGCCCGGCTTGCCCAGGTGACGAGATCCAAATTCGACTTGTATCTCTATCAGGAAGATCTGGACGAAGTCATCACTGATTGCCGCACAGCCGAAGGGGGTCCCTACGGCATCTGGGTCCGCAATCGTAAGGAGGCGGACGAAGAAAATCGCGGGAGATCAGCAAGCCAGTTCCGTGATGAGGAGTGCGAAACGCTCATGGAGCGTTGGCTTCACGAGATGTGCTATTTCTCGGAGACCGGTGAGCACCTCGACGAGAAGTTCTGGACCATCTGTGCGGGCTCGCGTGATCGTGGCGGCGACGTGCCGGGCATGAGTTGGAACTCGGACGATCGCGGGCTTCGCGTCGACTGGTGCGGCGTGGACGACCGAAGCTCCTCGGGCGCGGTCCGCTCCGCAGTTCGCTAACTCTTGTATTTTTAACCTTGTTCCCTCGGGAACAGGTAATCAAACAAGAGTTTGGGGCGTGCATTTGCAAACGCAGGTGTGCACCCCATTTTAATTTTGATACAATGTTATATGGCTACTACAACCAATCGGAACAATCCGATATTGGTTTGCCAAAAGAGAATGCTAGCGAACTGCTTGCCTGACCTTGGTCGCGAAAAATATGCGAGACCTACTCGCCTATCGGCGCAAAAGAAAACCCTCTGTGTCGGGGATGAACGCAGATCGTTCCCACGGGGACGGTCGGTGATATGGATGAGATTGGGCAATAACGGGCTCGCGTGATCGTGACGGCAACGTGCCGAACATGAATTGGAACTCGGACAATCGCAAGCTTCACGTCAACTGGTACGACGTGGACAACCGAAACTCCTCGAGCGCGGTCCGCTCCGAAGTCTGCTAGCTTTCCACAAACTTCAGCCAGCCCGCGAGCATTTTGGATATTGTTTGAAGCTGGGATTCCAGGTTAAGATAGTGCTTTTCTTCTATAATATTCAGCTCGCGGGTGAGGCGGATTAAACGTTTAAGGATTTCAATTTTTATTCGTGTGCGCTTGAGAGGAATTTGCTTTTCTGGTTTTGGCGCAAAGGCCGCGCTGATGACGTTTTCGTATGCCTCAAGAGTCAGCGATTCAACCCGCATCCAGATTCCAAAGCGATCTCGTTTGGGAATTTTATTCGCCAGAGAGTATATATGCTTAAATAATTCATATAGACTATGAATAATTTTAACGTTTCCGTCGGGGGGGGGCTTACTTCCGGGACTTTGTTCGAGCATATAATTTCTTTGGAAAATTTATTTCTTGCGTGGAGAGAATTTAGTCGTGGTAAGCGCAATAAAAAAGATGTAGAGCTTTTTGAAATGGCGCTTGAAGATAACCTCTTTCAATTGCACAAAGAACTTTCTTCGGGGACATATCGCCATGGACCATATGTTTCATTCTACATCAGCGATCCCAAATTGCGGCATATCCACAAGGCGAGCGTGCGGGATCGGGTGCTCCATCAGGCCATGTTTCGTGTACTCTACCCGATATTTGACCGCAGTTTTATATACGATTCATTTTCTTCCCGTATCAATAAAGGCACGCACGCGGGGGTTGCTCGACTCGAGTTCTTTTTACGAAAAGCAAGCGCGAATTTTCGATTACCTGCGTATGCTTTGAAGTGCGACATCAGAAAGTTTTTTGATTCAATAGACCAAACTATACTTCGCGCATTGATTGCGCGAAAAATTACTGATTGCCGAACGATTGCGTTAATTGATATCGTAATTAACAGCTTTCATGTAAGTTCCGGCAAAGGGTTGCCTCTTGGCAACGTAACGAGCCAACTCTTTTCGAATATATACCTCAACGAACTTGACCAATTTGTGAAGCGGACACTTCGTGTTAAATGGTATGTTCGGTACTGCGATGATTTTGTTCTAGTATCTCACGATCGTGAGATACTAGAACAATTTCTGGAGCCGATCAGGTCGTTTCTTATGGAGAAACTTACGCTCGTGCTCCATGAACGAAAAATAGAACTGCGGAAGTATTCGCAGGGCATAGATTTTCTGGGATATGTGCTTCGGCCGCATCATCGGCTGTTGCGCACCGCTACTTGTCGACGCATGATTCGACTATTGCGAGAAGAAAATCTGTCTTCCTACGCAGGGACGCTCTCACACTGCAACGGATATAAGTTATGGCACAACTTTATGCAAGGTTTTCCGGAGACATAGTATAATGGGCTGTCTGTTATTTATATCGTTGTTGTTATAATGAATATATGAAACTTACGTTCGCGGGCGGCGCACAGATGGTAACGGGATCAAACTATGTGTTGGAGCATGAAGGGGCGAGCATCTTTGTTGACTGCGGACTGCATCAAGGATCCAACTTCTGCGAGCGGCACAACTGGGAACCGTTTACGTACGACCCTCAATCTATCGCGGCGGTGTTTGTCACGCACGCGCACATCGACCACATCGGCCGGTTGCCGAAACTTGTGAAAGATGGATTTAAAGGAACAGTGTACGCAACCTCGGCCACGCGGGACATGGCGCATCTCACGCTCCTTGACTCCGAGCACGTGCTTTCAAAAGAGGCGGAAAAGTTTAGACTCCCCCTGCTTTATGAAACAGCTGATGTGGAGGCCTTGATTACGCGGTGGCGGGGTATTCGTTACCACGAGCCAATTGCCGTAGGTCCGTTTCGAGTAACTTTTTTCAATGCCGGGCATATTTTAGGTTCTGCGTTTCTACTTATAGAAGTAGGGGGTAAAAAGATTATCTTCTCCGGAGATTTAGGAAATTCGCCCGCGCCACTCATCGGGCCGTGGGAATTGCCGCAGAGCGCCGACTATGCGCTCATCGAGTCCACATACGGCGGACGGCTCCATGAAGCATTACCAGAACGCACCGAACTGCTTCGATCCATGATTAAAGAAACGATTGAAAGAAAGGGCACGCTTCTCATTCCTGCGTTTGCCACCGAACGGACACAGGAGATACTCTTTGAAATTCACGCGCTCATGGAAGCGGATAAACTCCCTAAAATTCCAGTATTTCTTGACAGTCCGCTTGCCATCAAGATGACGGATGTCTATCGCACGCACAGCGATTACTTCACGCCCGAGACGCTCCGGCGCGCCCCCGGAGAGAAACACCCTTTATTTGAATTCCCTGGTTTCCGAAAAACACTCAGCACCGAAGAATCAAAAGCAATCAACGACGTCCTAGGAGCGAAGGTCATCATTGCCGGATCGGGCATGTCGAACGGCGGCAGAATTCTCCACCACGAGAAACGGTATTTGTCGGATCCCAAAAGCACGCTCCTCATCGTGGGATACCAGGCGAAGGGATCGCTCGGCCGGCAAATTTTAGACGGTGCGTCAACCGTGCATATTTTAGGAGATGAAATTCCCGTGCACGCGCGCGTGAAAGCGATTGGAGGCTATTCGGCGCACGCTGACCAGCATCAGCTCATCGAATGGTTCCGCCCGCTCGCCTCATCGGTGAAACGTCTCTTTATAGTGCAGGGGGAAACAGAGGAAGCAACCGCATTGGAGAAAAAAATACAAGAAACATTTTCGGTTTCCACACACATTCCTGATTTAGGGGAAGAAGTAATGCTATAATAATCATTACACGAAACGATTTTTAAAAAACCACATGAGAAAATCATCCAAAGCTCATTTTGCAACAACCACTCACTCTGAACTTACCCGAACTCGTTGTATCCGGGGCACTATCGCGGTTTCTGGATCCGCGCAAACGGGGCACTGCGCCATTGATGCTCCGGAACGGGCCGAGGAGATAGGAAGAGAAATTGCTCGCGCGGGCATGGTGCTCCTCACGGGCGCGACAACCGGAATGCCGTACTATGCCGCGAAGGGGGCAAAAGAGGCGGGCGGATTTGTCGTGGG
>JAGVPS010000040.1 GCA_020052135.1 Minisyncoccota bacterium | reverse complement strand
CGAGGTGGAGTCACCAACAACGCCCTACTTCGTGGAAGCCAAAAAAACATTGACGGTGGCGAACCTTGAAACAAAAGTAGGGGGTTCGATTCTCGTAGGCGCGAAGGGCTTATTCCGCGATGCCGCTTCGGGTATTTTAAATAAAGGGCCCTGGCCCATGAAATCAGGACAAGGCACGCAGTTTACGATTCATTGGGTTATCGTAAACTATGCAACTGACGTTTCTAATGTGAGTCTCAAAACGTTTTTAGGGGGCAATATAAAGTTGATTGGAACGCCCAAGAGCACTATCCAGTCAGTGCCAATCTATAACGAAAATACACAGGAGCTTCGCTGGGATATTCCCGATATTGTGGCAACCAAAGGAATCGTGGGCACTCCCGTTGAAGCCATTTTCCAAGTTGAGGCATTGCCCTCGGTGGCAAATGTGGGAGATGATATGACGCTCATCGGCAAAACAGAACTTCGGGCGACAGATGATTTTACCGGAGAGTCCTTAACCGCAGAAGATATCGAGGTTACCACGGACAAACTTGATGATCCGACCGTAACTTCATTGGAGGGAACAGTGTAACCATAAAAAATGTAAAATGCAAAAATCAAAGTTCAAAATTTCGGTAGTTCATTCACTTTATTCTGAACATTCTACGATTTTAAACTGTCATCCGCCCGGATGACTTGGTCGGACGGGTTTTTCATTTTGACCCATTCAACTTCGTTTAGGGTCATCCTGAGCAAAGCCGAACGGATGATATTTACACTTTAAATTATGCCCACTAATGATTTAATGGAAAAGATTGTTTCACTCTGCAAGCGTAGAGGTTTTGTGTTTCCCGGGAGCGAAATTTATGGCGGGCTTCAAAACTCGTGGGACTACGGTCCGCTTGGCGTGGAGCTCAAGAACAACATTAAAAACTTGTGGTGGAAGCGTTTTGTGCAATCGCGTGAAGACGTGGTGGGTATTGATGCGGCGCTCATCATGAATCCAAAGGTGTGGGAGGCAAGCGGACATCTTTCAGCTGGTTTTGCTGATGTTTTAATAGAATGTAAGAACTGTCATAAAAGATTTAGGATTGATGAATATGAAAATGAAGGGATGAAAGTTCATACTAATGAGAGTATCCCCGGTCTATCTAATAAATCTTATATTCTTGGCATAAGCGGTAGTAATACTATTGCTTGCAAAAACTGTGGGACAAAAGGAAGTTTGGACCATCCTCGTAAGTTTAATTTGATGTTTAAGACTTTTGTTGGATCCACGGAAGAAGCCTCATCAATTGCATATTTTCGTCCCGAAACCGCGCAGGCAATGTTCGTGGATTTTAAGAACGTGTTGGATACCATGCGGAAGACTCTGCCGTTTGGTATCGCGCAGATCGGCAAAGCGTTTCGGAATGAAATCACGCCCGGCAACTTTATTTTCCGCACGCGCGAGTTTGAGCAAATGGAGATTGAATATTTTATCCGCAGTACGGAATGGGAAAAACATTTTGAGTATTGGAAGGGAGAGATGATTCAATGGATGAAGGATATTGGTCTTGATATGAAAAAAGTGCATGAGTTTGAGCAGCCGGAAGGGGAACGTGCCCATTATTCAAAACGAACGCTCGATTTTGAGTACGAATTTCCTTTTGGGCAGAAGGAACTCTATGGTTTGGCGTATCGCGGCGATTTTGACCTGAAGAATCACTATAAAGAGGCACCCTATAAAGAAGAAGAAGGCGAGGCGTTCTATCCGCACGTAATCGAGCCAACATGGGGGGTGGATCGCACCGTGCTTGCGGTGCTCTCATCTGCGTACGATGACTCTGACCCCGAACATATTATTTTACGTTTGAGTCCGAAACTTGCTCCGTACAAAGCGGCGGTATTTCCATTGTTAAAAAATAAATCGGAACTCGTAAAAAAAGCGCGCGAGGTTTATAACATGCTTGTTCATTCGACAAGCTCAGGGCACGCAATCTCCGCTATCGCTCCGATTGCGTGGGACGACCGCGGCAACATCGGCAAGCGCTATTATTCCCAAGACGAAATAGGCACGCCGTTTTGCATTACCGTGGATTTTGACACGCTAGGCGAGGAAAAGAGGGGATCACTTTCCGCCGAAGGCGGATCCTCCTCTGGAGGAAAAGATACGGTTACTGTCCGCGACCGCGACACCGGAAAACAGGAGCGGGTTAAGATAGAAAAACTAAATGTATTTTTGAGAGATGGTATGAGATAATAGTAAAAACATGAACGTAAAGAAAATCCTTCTTGGATGTGTGCTCGTGGGACTCATTGTCACTTCTCTACCTGTGAGATCTTTTGCTTCCGAAAAACCTATCTTTGACGGTAGTTTTTTTATGGCTCAAATTGAGCGGATTACTTTTTTTGCTAGGGCCTTAATAGACATAGTTATACCAAGCACAACATATATAACGAATGTGCCTTCAAAAAAACTTGTATCAAATACTATAGATCGGCTTCCTGCCATCTCTCTCGATATGCTTGAACCCAAAAGTGGTAGATCCTATCCGGGTCTTGTTAGTCGTGATATGCACACGATTTCCTCCATTCGTCTTCGTACTTCGCTGCGTAAAGAAGAGATTTCTAGTTTACAACTTTTCATCAACGGGATTCCGCAATCACTGCCTACATGGAGGATTCATGAGGATGCATTAGGTCCTGGTCAGCATATGCTTGACACGGGTATACTTTTCCCAAATCCACTATTTACTAATGGGAAAAATATGCTGGCTGTTGGCGTTATGGCGAGAGATGGAAGAACAGCTTCGATCCACACTCCTTTTATCTATGATAATGACCTACCCACGATGGGTGATATACAAAAATCAACGAACGGAGAAACATTTACTTTAAGAGATACAACTTCAGGTATCGACAAGGTTATAGCAACAGATGGGAACCAAATACTCGCCACTCCTTCTGCTATTGGGAGCAACCGCTTTGTAATGCAGTTTGGAAAAATAAATTCCAAAAAGATTTACTACGAAGTAACTGACAAAGCAGGCAATCTGGAAATCTTTACAACGACTGGAGAAGCGGCACCGATAGACTTTGCTCTTCCGCAAAATGCTTTGAACAAATCAATATCTGCAAAATCAACAGTGATCACTACAGCATCCCTACCATCTTCTAAATCCTCGAACGAATCTGCTAGTGGAGGTTGTTCCTTTACCAAGCAGATTGTTGTACCATTTGTCTATAAGGATAACGTTCCCGAAAACGACCCTCAGAGTTATGCGAGTTTACTCGCAAGAGCAAACAAGAGAGCTGGATTGATGAGTCCTCTTTTTGATCAAAATTTTGAGACAATCAATCAAGAACTCAATCAGGCGGGACAGCCAAGTATTAATGTGGTAACTTTTGGTTCTAGTATTCACGTTGTAGGTTTTACCGAAGAGGAAGCATCATCAGATCTGAGTGGCGCATTAAGCCTCATGAGCAACGGAGGAACTTCTTTTAATATTTTACATCTTAACGCGCTTGAACCTTATATTCATAAGACCCCGGATAATGTGCCAATAGTTCTTGTGGATGATTTTGATTATTTTTATGATAGTATTTCTGGCTTTGCCTTGACTGGCCATGGAATAATTTTTTTGGAGGCTAAGGACTATATTACAATTTCTACTCACATTGCTCATGAAGTCGGACATATATTAGGTTTAGGGCATTGGGCTGGCGAGAACAACATAATGAATAAATATTCGTCTTCATATGACGATATTATATTGCAGTCAAATCAATCATTCGCTATGGTTGCGCACCTTTGCGGGGAACCAGCTTCAAAGGTGACATTTAAAGGCCAATCGGGTGATATTGGCACAAATATTTATGGAGAACTTTTTATCTACGCAAACTCATGCGGGGATGGCTATATCGCTCAGAACGAAAAGAATGCACCGGAATGGTGCGAGGAATCGCTTGTCCATACCTGGAATAAAGCGAGTGGCATTGAAAACCATTGCGTTGCTCCCTTAGGGCCCAACGGCGTGCCATTATGGCCAGACGTTACAAGTTGTAGTAATTATTGCGAGTGTGTCACCTTGGGTGGTGGTGGAGGGGGTTTCGGATCCGGAGACCCACCGCCCCCTTCGATACTTAACCCACCTACAAACCCTCCAGCAACCGGAGGCATTCCCAAAACACTACCACCTCCAACAAGCGGGGTTACCTCCTGTAGCGGTAATGTAGACTGCGCGAAGGGGGCAAAGTGTGTATTCTCTGCATCGGGAGCTAAATGTGAGAGTTGTAAGACACCACCAGATCAGTGTGAATCAGGGATTAAAGAAAAAACTAAGATGTGTCCCGATGGCACACAGATCAAATACCTACTTACGTGCAATCATTGTTCATATAAAGGCAAAGAACCCGACTGTGCAGCTATTCAGCCTAAGTAGTTCGGTTTTTTGGCTGTGGGTTATTTTCTAATTAAAAAACTTCATATACGGCGGAGGTGTCTTGCCGTCTTCGCTATTTTCGCCACAGTCAAATACAAACTCTGCTAATGACGGAATACGAGGAATAACATATTTCTTGAGAAAATCTTTGGAGGAAAATAATGTATTAATTTGTGATAGGGAGACGGGCAAACAGGAGCGGATTAAAATCGAAGAACTTGTTACATTTTTAGGAGGTATTATGAGATAATAGTAAAAACATGAACGTAAAGAAAATTCTTCTTGGATGTGTGCTCGTGGGACTCATTGTCACTTCTCTACCTGTGCGATCTTTTGCGTTTGAAAAGTCAGTATTTGATGCCGGCATTTTTGTTGCTCAAGTGGAACGGCTTGTGAGTATTGCGCGAGTTATCTTCGACAGATTTTCGCGTTCTTCTGGTAATGAAGCAACACAGCAAATTGTACCTCGGCAATCCGTTGATACAGCAGCAAGAGGAGTTCCTTCCACTATCGCTTTGCCAATCGGACATACTTCTTCAGTTACTTCCTACAAAGAGCTTATATCTGTTATTTCGGCGGGCGAGAAAGAACCAAGACTTGCAATCAAAGCGAAGAACACAAATCCAACCAGTCTCTCACAACTGGCAAGTGTACTTGTCCCACCAGTGATTGGTAATGTTCGGTTTGCGAGCATGGATAAATCCGGGAAGCTTTCCTATGAAGACACGTATGTACAAGGCAGTTTTATCATCGAGCTCGATGGGGCGGTGACGGTAGATAGTGCGGGGCGAGTAGTGGGGAGACCAACCCTCAATACCACACTCGAAAAACTCGGCGGATACACAGCTCGAAAAATGTTCCGCTGGCACACCAACTCGACCGATCCTCTTGCTAGGTTTTTTGTAGCACGAATGAAAAACGCGAGTTTGATGAACCGGATTGTGCTCCGAGAAATAGGGAAAACAAAAGGAGTCGTTTCGATTTCGCCGAACTACATTGCGCATACATCGCAAACAACCAGCCCTACGGGCATCACCGGCTCGGCAAGGCCAACTGGTTCCGTGCCACTCATTCCGAATGACCCGCTTTTTAAAGAGCAGTGGATGCATGACAAGCTTCAATCTCTTGATGCATGGGAAATCTCAAAGGGAAACGGGACCGTTATCGCTGTTATTGACACTGGTGTTGATTGGACTCATGAAGATCTCGCGGGAAACATCTGGAAGAATGCCGATGAGATTGATGGCGATGGTATTGATAACGATGGAAACGGATACATTGATGATGTGATTGGCTGGGATTTTGTGGATACGTTTCCGTACTCAACCATCCCCCAGGAAGATTTTCAGTACGAAGACAACAACCCGAGCGATTACTACGGCCATGGCACCCACGTCGCTGGCATTGTGGCGGCGCAATACGGCAACGGGAAAGGCGTGGTAGGAGTTTGTCCCGGGTGTCTTATCATGCCGCTCCGTGCGGGATATGCGCCGGGATATCTTGAGTATGCGGATACTTCAGAAGCCATCGTGTATGCGGCAGATAACGGTGCGCGTGTGATTAATATGAGTTATGGAGGTTCGTTTGAAGATGCTTCTCAAAAAGCGGCGCTTGACTATGCATACAGTAAGGGCGTAGTGCTCGTAGCTGCTGCGGGAAATGATTCGAGTAGTAGCATATTCTATCCAGCTGGTCACGAGAATGTAGTCGCTGTTACCGCCACCGACTCAGCTGATCAAAAGGCATGGTTTTCAAATTATGGCTATTGGACGGATGTTGCAGCACCTGGAGTTGATATCCTGTCAACCGTTCCTAAGGATGGATATTATCTTGCGAGCTCGTACCCACCCCTACCTAATAATCCTGCATACGCAAAACTTTCAGGGACTTCAATGGCATCCCCGGTTGTCGCGGGGATAGCAGGATTGCTTGCAGGAACTCAATCAGCCGTAAATCCGCCCGCAGTGCAAAGTGCAATTGAAAGCGGCTCAAGAACATTTGGACAGGAAATTATCTCACAGGCGCCAGAAGTTTTCCTTGGTAGCGGACGAGCGGAATCCTTGCAGTCATTGCAGCTTTTTAAGAAAGACCCTGGAGCAATCATTCTTATCAAAGAATCCGATCTCTCGGCTACAGTAGTAGGCGATTTTTCACCAACCATTCAAGCGATCGGAAAGCCATTTCTTGGAGGTAGCCTATATCTTGGACAAGGGACATATAATTACAGTATTATTCCGTATACCTTTAGTACGTTAAGCGCACCCTTGCCCGGTGATCCGTTTCACCTTAATACAGGCGATTTTGTTGCAAATGGCAAATATACTATTTTTATCGGTATAAAAGGCGCTGATGGGCAGGTGGTGAGAAAAATACAAAAACAAATTGATGTTAAGAATATTGAGCTTGCAGATCCGTTTGTAGGATCTGTTTTTAATCCGAATAACGGATCAATCACTTTTACAGGAACCATTGCGAATAACCTTACGAGCTATACATTTGCCTATAAAACTAACTCCATGAGTACTTTCTCCGGAAGTGGATTTGCATATCCTGGCGGAAACACTACAAAAAAGATTAATAAGACCCTAGCCGTATGGACTATTCCGGCTCCTCTCATTGGAGCGGGGGATTTGCAAATACAGATTACCGTTAACATGCCCGGGTATCCTCCCCAAACAGCACAGTATCAATATTTTTATGATACAGCTCTTAAAAAAGGATGGCCGCTTAAAATCTCCGCTCCAGGAGGAGCAAACCCATCATGGCCTGTCGCGACTGCATGGGATTCAGAAGGAGACGGCTCTGCTGAAATAGCTTTTGAATATTTTGGAGGTGATTTTTATAATCCCACCTGGACTATCAATGCCTTAAAGGCTGATGGGACCTTTGTGGCGGGTTGGCCTAAAGTGCTTTCCTCCCAAACGACTGATGCGAGTGGGAAAGTATATTATCTTCAAACTATTGAAGGAGGTATTGCTTCTGTAGGAAATGTTGATGCTGATCTAGAAGATGAATTAATCGTACATGGGATCTACTCCGTTTTTCCAAGTTTTGAGCATCAGAGTGGTATTTACGCATTTAATCAAGATGGCTCAATTGTTTCAGGATTTCCTATCTTTACATCTCACGCAGTTACAAGTTCCTTTTTAACTTTTACTGACAACCCAGCAATTATTGCTGATCTTAATAACGACGGGGATAACGAGATCATAGTTCGCACTGCAGATGGAGGGTCAGACAGCAAAACACTTTCTCTGCTTGCTATTGCTTCCAAAAATGCCCAAGGGAAATATGTATTTTCTTCATTCCCGCAAAATTTTCCTTCCTCTGAAGTTATCTGGCTTGATTGGTTTTGGCAGCTGAATGCGGAGTTGACTGTGCAAAATATAGATGGAGATGCGGATAAAGAAATTATCTTTACTCGTCGCCCGCTTGGGAAATGTATCCCGTCTTGTGACGCTTGGGTGACTACTAGCGGCCTTTCATATATAAGTGCTGTTAATAGAGATGGCACCTCTGTGCCGGGCTGGCCTGTTGCGCTTGGTTCATTATCAGATGCAAATAATGCAGAAATGACTGCCCAAGTATCGAGCGTTGTTATCGACGGTGCACCCTATGTAGCAGGTGCTACCTATAGAAATTATTTTGGACCAAAAGCTTATCTCTTTGATAAGGAGGGAAATATAGTAAACGGCTGGCCTCATGATTTGCAGGAACTTCTTCCGTTTGTTTGGAACTCATTCCCTGGCACTCCTATCGTGGGCGATATCTCAGGAGATGAAAAGTCAGATATCGTCTTTCCAGCCAAAAATGCATTTTTTGGATTTTTACAGGATGGGTCTTTGATTGCCGATGGTAGCATTCCCGTTGACAAGCCAGATTTTCACAATCCCATTCTCATCTTAAAAGATCAAAGCCCAGAACTACTAGGCGCTTCAAATGCAATTTTTGGAGAAAATACCTCTTATATTGCGAGTTTCGATCCGATGAATAGCGCCTCTCCAGATATACTTAAAGCTGTAAGTGGTTCAGTGCTTGGCCCGCCGCTATTATTGGATCTAAATAATGACAAAATAGAAGAACTTGTTGCTATTAGCACAAAGTTTTTTTCAGAACCATCACCCATTTCTCATTTTTTTGTGCATGTTTGGGATTTGCCGACCAACATTACCAAGGGTTCATGGCCAATGTTTATGCACGACTCGCATAGAACAAATAATGTAGGAACGGCGTGCTTAACAGCATGGAGTAAGGAAATTCCTTGTTCGCAGGGGGCGATAGGAGGGGGCGGGGGAAAACTTTTTGGAATTATGGGATATGCCCCAGCAAATGGCATAAGCCTACAAAGCACTTTTGGCTCCACTAAAATCGAATCAGTAAAGCACGGTGCATATGGACCATCGCCCCTCTGGGTTGCATCAGGAGATGCGGGAAAAACTGCATGGTCTACCGATGGATTGGCATGGCAAGCAGGAGCAAGCGGATTCGGAACCCAATCTATTTTCGGATTCGATGAAGGATACCTGCCAGGCCAGGGGGTAGGGTTGTGGGTTATGGTAGGAGGGAATGGGAAAATTGCCGTATCTTTAGATGGGAAGACGTGGAGTTCTATCACAAACTCAACTTTTGGAACTACAAACATTCGGGCAGTGGACTATAGTTCCACGGGCTTAGCTGGATCATCAGGGCTTTGGGTTGCGGTTGGGGGAGCAGGAAAACTGGCGACCTCTGAAGACGGTTTGAACTGGACACAGCGACCAACGGGTGTTCCTCAGAGTATTCTTTACACGGTTAAGCACAATGGTTTGCCGAATCTTGTTGGTAGCCGGTGGATCGCTGCGGGTGAAAATGGAAAGGTGCTTAGCTCGTTTGACGGGATTGCTTGGAGTGAAGTTGCAGACCTCGGCGACTTTATCATTCAAGACGTGGATTACTTTGCGGGTACGTGGGTACTCGTGGGAGGGAAGGGGAAAATCTATACCTCAACGAACGGCATTACTTGGATCGAGCGTACAAGCGGCTTCGGGGCAGGGGAGATAATCTACACCGTTGTTCACAACCAGCTGAAAGATAGTCAAGGGATGTGGATTGCAGGAGGCGAAAACGGGAAAATGACAACTTCAAAAGATGGGATTATTTGGATAACGAGCACGAGCAGTTTTGGGACAAGCGATATTTTAGATGTCGCATTTTAGAATTTTCTTGTACGCTCAAAGTCTAAAATTTAGACGGCACACTTTCAAACCCGTTTACGTTTACAGTTTTATCCTCGTAAACTTATAATGGTTTATCTTACGATCGTAAGATAAACCATTATTACATAATGACCATGTTATATAAAAGACAACGCCAGTGGTTAAATTAATGCAAGCGGCTTGAGGCTCCCTGTTTTGGTTATGGCAATAATTTCAATATATTGGAAAAGCTTAAGGCGCCGAAGATCGCTCAAAAAGTCTTCGGGAATTTTTGTTCTACCAATCCAGACGCTTCGCTGGAGCATTCGGAAGCCAAGCTGATGTAAGGCGACGCGGAGCCAATCACGTTTTTTCCGTTCCCTCTCAGGGATATCAAAAACGACTATTTTAATTACCGAGTCTTTCTCAAGGGCATAGGCAGGCATAGGAAATGCGTGTTTGGCTTTTTTGCGCAAAGCGTTAAGACGCGCTTTTCCTTTTTTGGTAAGGAGCATAGGTATTTTCAAGCGGTTTTTACTGGATGGACCAATAAGATTATCTCGACGGAGGCGATACAGAAGCTCATTAAATGATTGGCGCTCACGATCTGGGTTTTTCGCTTGGTGCCGTTTACGGCGGGCTTCTTCGAGTCGATACCCCATGCCTGAGAAGGAGGTTCCGTACGGTGCAGTAAAAATAGTGAATAAATCGCTTACTAAACTCACGCCCCCTGAAAGGGCTTCTAAAATTTTATATTGCCGTACCTCTTTCATACCTACCTTGAGTATACATGATGTTCAAAGAATGGTCTATCCAACGATCGTTGGATAGACCATTATATATTTCTCACAAATCTTGATGAATCTTGATGTGCTGTTTTAAACCTAAAGCCTTTCTTTTTTCAATTCCTATTGTTATACTTTTTCCATTATGCCATCTTACACGCGTACTGTTTTACCCAATAGTCTCCGTCTTATTTTAGCTCCGCAGAAGGATTCGGTGGCAACGACGATTTTGGTGCTTGTCGAAGCTGGTTCGAAATATGAAACCAAGGACATCAACGGCCTCTCGCATTTCCTCGAACACATGTGCTTTAAGGGGACGACGAAGCGACCGACGGCAATGCATATCGCAGGCGAGTTGGACGGCATTGGTGCGGAATATAATGCGTTTACTTCGCAGGAATGGACCGGATATTTTGTGAAAGTACAGGCGCATAAGAGCGAGCAGGCGATTGATATTATTTCAGATCTGTATCTGAATCCCGTATTTGATCCTGCGGAAATTGAGAAAGAAAAAGGCGTTATTATCGAGGAGATTAATATGTACGAGGACTTGCCACCACGCCGCGTGCAGGAAATTTTTACCCAGCTTGTCTATGGCGATCAGCCTGCTGGTTGGGATATCGGCGGCAGGAAGGAGGTGATTCGCGCGATGACACGCGACCACTTCACTAAGTATCGCGGCGAGCACTACGTGGCGCAGGCAACGGCAATCGTAGTTGCGGGTGCTTTTGATGAGAAAAAAGTGCAAAAGCAGATCGAAGAACAGTTCAAAAATCTTTCGACCGAAAAAAAGTTTGGCAAAGTGGCGACGACTGAGTCGCAAAGCGAACCGCAGATAAAAGTACAATTCAAAGAATCTGATCAGACGCATCTGGTTATTGGGTGCCGGGCATTTAATGCGTTTGACAAACGGCGGTATGCAATCGAGGTTATGGGCGATATTTTAGGTGGTGGCATGAGTTCTCGTCTGTTTCAAAAAGTACGAGAGGAACTTGGCGCGGCATATTATATCAAAGCCGGAGCGGATCTTTTTTCTGACCATGGTTTTTTCGCGGTTTCTTCTGGAGTTGAACACAGCAAGTTAAAAATTGTTATACAAGCAATATTGGAGGAACTTCAAAAAGTAGCAAAACAACCGATCACCCCCGCTGAACTCACCCGCGCCAAAGAACACTTGAGCGGGGGATTGCTCTTGGGGCTTGAAACGTCAGACGCGCTCGCTAACTATTTTGGCGGTCAGGAAATTATGAAACAGGATCTTATCTCGCCCGAAGACCTCTTGAAAAAGATTCATGCGGTAACCGCGGAGGAAGTGCAGAGCATCGCGCGGGAAATCTTTAAAAACGAGAAACTCAACATGGCGCTTATTGGTCCGCAAAAATTGCCAGATGAATTGCGGGGGCTTTTACGGTTTTTGTAGGCATGTGGTACAATGGGAGCTATTAAGAGGTCTTTATTAACCATAGCGTATTTCACTAGTGCCTGCCTGCCGGTAGGCAGGGCTAATCCCTAGTCGCTGGTGACTATCCTTATGAAGTATTTCAAAAATACACTCGTCGGTATCGGTGTTTTTTCCTTTATTTTTTATTCGGCATCTTTCGTCGCGAGTGCGGCGAGCCCTGCGGTGGCGTTAGGGGGAGTGGTAAAAGACGCCGATGGAAGCCCTATTGTCGGCGTCGTGATCCGCATGCTTGCATATCGCGAGGGCGATGTGCGGGAAGGAAGTTTCAATAAAGCAAATGGAACATACGCGTTTGTGCTGGAACCGGGCGACTGGTCAGTCATTGCAGATCCTCCAGCGTCCTCCGGGTTTT
>JAGVPS010000102.1 GCA_020052135.1 Minisyncoccota bacterium | reverse complement strand
TAAAACTCAAAGAAGTTACTCCGGCAACTCCCGCAGAGCGTCTTGGCTGGGAAAAAGAGCTTCTAGGACTCTATGTTACTGATCATCCCTTAAATCGCGCTAAAGAGAAATTGAACGGAGCGAAGCCTACTTTAATTAAAGATGTCCTTTTGGAGCAATCGGGCGTGAAGATGTACCGCATCGCGGGAATGATTACGACTGTAAAACCTATAGTCACTAAAACGGGAAAGCCCATGGCATTTGTGAAGGTTGAAGATGAAAGCGGTTCCATAGAGGTAGTCATGTTTTCTGAGGCTTTTGCCGCTCACAAAGCCTGCTTGCGTGAAGGCAATATTGTCGCGCTCGTTGGACGGCTCAACTCCCGCAATGGCGAATGGGCGATCATGTGCGAGAATATGAAAGAACTGTGAAAAAAATTAACCTAAGTGCCTAATTATACTAATTAACCTAAACAGGTTAGAATAATTAGATTAATTAGAGATAATTAGAATAATTATGAAAGATATTTCTGCCATTCGCCACTCGCTCGCGCACCTCTTGGCCGCCGCGGTGCTTGAGAAATTCCCCGACACAAAACTCGGCATAGGACCCGTCATTGAAAATGGATTCTATTACGATTTTCGATTCACCGAAGCGCCGAGCGACGAAATTCTCCCTGAACTCGAAAAGCTTATGCGCGGATATATTGAACAGCATCTCCCCTTCTCCGGACGAGAAATGACTCCGGTGGTAGCAAAAAAACAATTTGCCGAACAACCCTTCAAACTTGACCTTATTAAAGAATTCTCCGCGGACGAAAAAAAACTGACCGTCTACGCAACTGGAGATCTCTTTGAAGACCTCTGTCGCGGCGGACACGTAGAGAATACCTCGGAAATAAATCCTTATGCGTTCAGACTCACTCATCTTGCCGGAGCTTATTGGCGCGGGGATGAAAAAAATGCCCAGCTGACACGCATCTATGGTCTCGCGTTCGCGACTAAAGAAGAGCTTGACGCACACCTCGCCATGCTCGAAGAAGCAAAAAAACGAGATCATAAAATATTGGGTCCTCAACTTGATCTTTTCACTTTCTCGCCACTTGTCGGCGCAGGACTTCCCCTATGGACACCTAAGGGTACGATGCTTCGAGATATACTCGATTCATTTGTCTGGGAGCTACGAAGAGCTCGCGGATATGAGCGCGTAGATATTCCTCACATCACTAAAAAAGAGCTTTACGAAACAAGCGGGCATTGGGAAAAATTCAAAGACGAACTTTTTCAAATTAAGACACGCGAAGGGCATACCTTTGTAATGAAACCGATGAACTGCCCACACCACACACGAATATATGCACGGAAATTGTGGAGTTACCGCGAATTGCCTCAACGGTATGCCTCAACAACTAAATGTTATCGAGACGAACAAAGTGGTGAGCTTGCCGGACTCTCACGGCTTCGAAGCTTCACGCAAGACGACGCTCATGTATTTTGCCGACTTTCACAAGCTAAAGAAGAACTGCAAAAAATCTGGGAAATCGTACATATCTTTTATGGAACATTTGGATTGAAGCTGAAACTTCGCCTCTCGTTGAGAGATCCGAAACATCCAGAAAAATATCTAGGAAACCTAGACCATTGGGCGGAAGCAGAGAAAATTCTTAAAGAAATTGCGAGTGAGAATAATACCGAATATTTTGAAGCTCCCGGAGAAGCAGCATTCTATGCCCCTAAGCTTGACTTTATGGCAACTGATTCTTTGGGTCGTAGTTGGCAAGTGGCAACAATCCAGTTTGATGTAAGCATGCCACATAGTTTTGACCTTACCTGCGTAAGCGAAGAAGGAAAGCCCGAACGGATTTTCATGATACACGCCGCAATTATGGGCTCAATTGAGCGGTTTCTCGCCATCATTATCGAACACTACGCCGGCGCCTTCCCCGTGTGGCTTTCCCCTGTCCAAGTACGCGTATTGGCCATAAGCGACAAGTTTCAAGACTATGCCTCAAAAGTAATAAACGAACTTAAAGAAAATGATATTCGCGCAGAACTCGCGCCATCAGATGAAAGTCTCGGCAAACGCATCAGAAAAGCAGAGCTCGATAAAATTCCCTATGTGCTCGTCGTTGGCGAACGCGAAATGCAATCAAGAGAAGTTTCGGTGCGCCACTACAAAGAAGGAGATCTGAAAGCGATGCCCTTGCAACAACTGATAGAACGTCTCATTAGAGAAATACGTGAAAGAAAATAAATCTTATCATTTCTTGACGATCGTCAAGAAATGATAAGTATTAATATATGTCTAAAAAAGTCCTTACCCTTGCCATTCTCCATAATACCGAGAGAATACTATTGGGTATGAAAAAGCGAGGATTTGGGACGGGTAGATGGAACGGATTTGGCGGTAAAGTTCAGGAAGGCGAATCAATTGAAGAAGCCGCGCTCCGTGAAATACGGGAAGAAGCAGGCATCTTACTCACGAGTCTCAACCCACGAGGCAAAATCACCTTCCGTTTTGAGGGCAACCCTGAAGCCCTTGAGGTGCATATCTTTAGCGCCCTCTGGCACGGAGGTGCTATAGAGAGTGAAGAGATGAAACCGCAGTGGTTCGCGCTCCATGAAATTCCTTATGAGAACATGTGGCCCGATGATAAATTATGGTTACCCATGCTTCTTGCCGGAAAAAATGTTGTGGGAGAGGTGTTTTTTAAAAATATGAATGAAATCTTACACCACACCATTGTTGAATTATAATACTATACTATCTGACGATCGTCAGATAGTATAGTAGAGGTGCGAGGAGATGGTTACCCTTCTGCGGACTCGAAGTTTTTACTTATTTCAATTTTGAGATAAAAAGCTCTGATAATGTTTTTGGATGTCCTGTGCCTTTCAGTTCCTTCATCGCCATACCGACAAGAAATTGAAGCGCATTCATTTTTCCTGCTTTGTAGTCGGAAACCGGTTTAGGGTTCGCAACAATTACTTTATCTACCACGGTCATAAGGGCGCCTTCGTCCGAAACTTGTTCAAGTCCTTTTTCTTTAAGGAGCGTGTTGGGATCTCCGCCGTTCTGTATCATTTCGTTTAAAAGGTCCTTTGCCGTACGGCTCGTAATCTTTTCGTGTGAAATAAGCTCGATCAGATCGGCAAAGTTTTCTGGGGTGAGCTTTATACCGCCAAAACCAATCCCCCATTCAGCAAGCGCTCCGCGAATATCAGACGATAAATAATTAATAATGAGTTGCGTTTCTCGGGCCAGATTTTCCGTATCCTCGGTTTCGAGTTCTGAAATTGAGTTCTCAAAAAATGCCGCCATATCTCTGTCTTGAACCAACGTCTCGATTTGTGCGTCAGAAAGTCCATATTCTTTTACAAAACGCACCCGCTTTTCCTGGGGTAGCTCTGGCAGAAGCAACTTAATCGCCGCAAGATCGAACTTATTCATATCAAGTGGCGGAATATCTGGCTCCGGGAAATAGCGATAATCATGCGCGTCTTCTTTGGAACGCTGGGATACTGTCGCGCGCTTCACATCATCCCACCCCCGCGTTTCTTGTTTTACTTTTTCGCCACTTTCCAAAACTTCTGCTTGGCGTTTAAGTTCATATTCAATCGTGTCATGCACCGCTTTAAATGAAGCGATGTTTTTAACTTCTACCTTTGTACCCAACTTCAGCAATCCGTCAACTATGGTACCGAGACTCACATTCGCCTCAACCCGCATCTGACCTTTTTCCATATCCGCATCGGAAACTCCTAAGTAGCGCAAGATAAGCTGGAGTTCTTTCGCAAATGCGACTGCCTGGTCTGCATCTTTAATATCCGGCTCGGTTACAAGTTCCATCAAGGGCACGCCTGCACGGTTAAAATCAACAAGAGAGTAACTGGTAATTGGTAATTGGTAATTGGGATTTGAGCGCGCCAACCGAGAATCGTTAGACGTTTTTTCGCTTTGCGCTATGCGATCTGCGCTATGTGATAGTCTGCCCGTGTCTTCCTCCAAATGCACTCTCGTGAGTCGCACACCCTTCAACATACCTCCAAAGACGAGTGGTACGTCATATTGGGAAATTTGGTAACCCTTGGGGAGGTCGGGGTAGAAATAGTTTTTCCGGTCAAACTTTGACGAGGCAGGGATATCCCCTTTTAATGCCATGCCCACAAGGAGCACATGCTCAATCGCTGCACGGTTTGCAACCGGAAGCGTGCCAGGGTGCGCCAAACACACCGGGCAGACGTTTATATTAGGTCTTCGCTCTTCTGGATCATTCTTGCAATCGCAGAACATCTTGGTCTGCGTCTTAAGCTCTGCGTGAATCTCTAGTCCTATAGTGGGTATGTATTTCATAGCGAAAATTTACTTTCTAATCATAGCAAATCTATATCTATATGTATAAAAAAGGCCGCCCACGCGATATGGACGGCAAGCTAATGAGAGCGGTATTTCTGCTCTTGATGAAGACCTTCACATTAGTCTGCCGGCGATCCCGGCTCGTGAGGGCCCAGTTGAATTCCTGGAACGAGATGTCTAGCGAGCTCCCTTCGATGCTCTTCAGACATGCTTACAGGGGGAGATACACCCTTCGCACGCGCCCCGGAGCACCCAATATGCCCTAGGGCACCATAGTAGGTCTTTCCACATACCGTACAAGCGTGACTCATCGGAACATTATCTCTCCAGCACATTTTCTATTCCTCCTACTAGGAAATTTGTTCTGGGTAATCTATTCAAAATAATAGCATAGAAAAATAGGGAGATGGGGGCATAGTTAACCCACTTTTCAACATCCTTAAAAACTCCAGTTTTTAAGGATGTTGTTATAGATAGTATTAGTCGCTAATCACTAGTGGCCAGTGGCTAATTATTCATACCCCACAAATTCCTCCGCAAGGATGTCGTCATCGTCAACGCCTGCAGTTTTCAACGCCTGACGGATGTCATACACCATCTTCGGCGGACCGGCGAGGTAGTAGACCGCTTCCGGTACCTCGGTCATAGTTTCTTGTATAAACTCGCGCGTGAGATGTCCTAAATTTTCCTTGAGTGTAAAGTTTTGATTTTCTTTTTCGAGTTTATGGAGCGCTTCTCGATACGCAGTTCGCTCAATGCTGTGATTGCTCGTTATCAATATGATCTTAAGAGAATTTTTATCCTCTGTCGCGGTTTTCGCCATACTCATAAAGGGCGTTATTCCAATCCCTCCGGCAACAAAAACCATGGGCGCGATCTGCCTTTTAGGAATAGTGAAAAGCCCAAATGGCCCATCAAGCTCGACCTCTCTTCCGAGCGGCATACCGAGGAGTGTTCGTTTAAAACCGCTTTCTGAGTTTCTAAACGCAATGCGTATAATCCCTGCTTCCCTCGGAGAAGAAGCAATGGAAAACTCGCGGCAATTTCCTTTCGAGTCAGGATGTTCGAGTGACGGAAGACAGATATTTACGTATTGACCAGCTTTGAAGTTAAATTCTTGCCCCCGTAAATCAAGTGTTATTTCTGTCGTGCCCTCGGCAATGGTTTTTCGATCAGTAAGTAAAACATTCATTGCACTATTTTAAATTACGAATGTCATCTCTACAACCTGTGCCCTCTCACGCCTTTAGCCCAAAGTTGCGAGAAGGCGCAGGTTGTATATACCACTATTGCATATGCGTTCCAAAAGCCCACACCCTGCCGCAACTTTGCCTTGAAGGCGTGGTAGGGTGTGGGCTTTTAAAAACTAGAATATTAACGGCTTATCCTGATGGAACGGAAGTTTTTTCATAAGCGCCATTTCCGCGCGTGCAAGTTGCAAACCAATATCGAAATAATGGTCCGGGCGGCTCAGGAGCTCAAGGTGCGCAATTTTCAAACCTACCTCTGCGGCGCTCACCCCCTCTATCCGCGCAAGCTCACGGCCTTCCATATCCTGAAGCACGGAGAGGATACGATTACCCGAAATGCTAATCACCACAACCCCCCGCGGATCTGCCTGCGTATTCGGATCAAACACTAAACTCGGCTCCCGTTCCCAGAAGCGGCATCGGACAAGCTTAAACGCGTTTTCCCAGTCTTGTTCGTAAATATGCGCGGATTGCGACGTAATCTGGATTTGTCCCAACCCAAAGCCAAGTTCATCAGCCATAGTTTTTTGCATCATCCGGAGCCCAAACGCGTTCGGAATCGCTGCTTTAAAAATATCATGGCTCCGCACGGTAACTAACAGATGAAACTTTCCCTTAGTCTGTAGTCCTTGCACCTGGGTAATGCATGGCGGCTCCGTGGAATCTTTATCAATGGCGGGTACCATGGTGGTCGCAACTCCCCTGCGCGTGTCGGGCGATTTTTTAAACTGCGCGACAATCACGTCCCGAATCTGATCGATTGCGTCCGAGCCGTTCGGGTATGCCATGAGACGATTTCCATATGTGTAGGAAAGATTTGCCGGCTTTTCCTTTGATAGAAAAACTGCGTGGTATTCCTTGAGCGCCTCCTCGGTTGCGCCGGTAACCTCGCGCAATTCCTTCGGCCAATCTAGCGCAAGCGAAAGATCGGGGTGAATCGGATCCTCTTCGCGTACTACCCAGGTTGCGCCAATGAGCTCCCTCTGCTGGTACCCATACTGCGTGCCCTTCACCGTGCCATACCGCATAATACGGTCTACAAGACGCATCCAAGTATCAATAATACCTCTTCCGTGCATTAACCATCCGACCTCCTCGGAGGGGAAGGTTTCTACTTTTTCCGGAACCGCTTCGGGAAACTCCACGGGCTCCATATATCGGGAGGAGTCATCCTTAAGCGCTCCCACGCCCTCTTCAACATCGTCAAAATCACGATTACTTTCGTCCACAAGCTCTACTACGCTTCGTACTTTTTCAATCACCGCAACATCAATTTCTTTTTCAATTTTAAAATGAGTGCCCTTCACCGTGCCATCGGATTCAATGCCGTCCTCCCAGATTTTTTTAAGCAACGACCATCCCACCTTGCCAAATTGCGTGTTTGATAGCGGACCGTTTGCCCAAAGAACTAATTTTTTAATCTCGGGATTCAGGGCAAGGTTCCGCAATATAACGTTCACGCCCTGCCTGCTGTAGAGCGTGCCTAAAATACGCGTCTTTTTACGGAGCACATCTGATCGCTTAAAAACCAAGTCCGGCTCGTTCCAAGCGGTACAAAAACCTATCGAAGCGCCCTCGCCCACATGTACCTTGTATTTTTCCGGTTGATAGAGAGGGATCATAAAAATTTCTGGAGTTTCTCCCAGACACGTTCATGGATCGCCTCCTTGGGAAGCATAGTGCCACCCGCCACACACGGAATGACCGTACATTCTTTGGGAAATGCATCGGCAAACATAAGGAATGATCGGAGCGCATTCATTTGGTGAGACACATTTCTTTCAAGCACATCCCGCTTTTTACCCTTGAGGTATCCCGCTCGTTTTTTACTCTTGATTCTATCAAGTACTTTACCAAGGAGTAATTTCCTCGAAGTGGCCGGATCGCTCTTCAAAATAAATACCTGGTCGGGTTTCGGAATACCGAATATTCCGTACTCGAGATCGTAGTCCCAGAGTACATACCGCCTCCAGGCGCGTTCATTTCGCACGAGCTTGCCTCCCTGGTGCCCAATGTTTGCCGTACTATAACGATCCGTTACCACTATATTCCCGGCATCAAGCCAACGCTTGATCTTAAACGACGCATCGTAACGATCTACTGCATACAAAATAGAAGTGGCATACGGCGAGAGCATATCCGCATTGCCATACACGCCGGTGAGGTATTTCTCGATGGGCCCGGCAGACTTTTCGCCATACTGTGGAAAATCTATTGTTCGCACTCGATGCCCCGTCTGTCGGAGCCGCCGCATTAAAAGCTTCGCCTGTGTTGCTTTTCCCGATCCATCAATGCCATCGAATACAAAGAATTTCCCGCGTTGCATGGAATTATGATAGCAATAAAATCTCCCGCTATCTAGGTGGACGCGCTGATATCAATATTTTTAGAATTACTAAAAAGCTCAATTCTACTAAAGAGAAATGTCAATGTTTATGCCAGCAATTTTATATTTTCCATCTTCCTTAACTAAGTTCGCAATCAGATCTCCCGTATTACCATTAGCATAGGTCACAATACCAGAGTAACTGTATATAGTTGGACTACTGGTATTCGTGGTTATTTTAAATCCCTTAAATTCCAGTTTATTAAATCCAGAATATTGAGCCTTAAATAAGTTGGTGGTTTTTTCAAATTCATCAAAAGATAGAGCACTCTTAAGCTGGCTAGAGGTTAAATTATTGTATGCGTCTTCAAAATTTCCATTTGAAACTAATTGCATATATTCAGTTATTACCCCCTCAACTATTGGCCGATCTTTTAAGCCCTTGATAGCCAAAAAACCAAAGCTTGCAATAAGAATAATAATTAAAACTCCGAGCCCTATTAAGACTTTTTTAAACTTGCCTTTAGGTTTAGCCCCAATACCTGCCGGCACTGAATTGATTTGAGTTTGTTGATTATCCATTTATCCTTCAACTGTTATTCCCATATTGCGTGCCGTACCCTCGATAATCTTTATTGCCTGGTCAATGTTGTCTGTATTCAAATCAATCATCTTCTTCTCGGCAATCGCCCGGAGATCGGCTCGCGTAACCTTTCCAACTTTTTCCTTATTAGGCGTTCCCGATCCCTTTTCAATACCCGCGGCTTTTTTAAGTAATGCGGACGCCGGAGGAGTCTTTAATTTAAACGTGAAAGTGCGATCCTCGTAGATGGTAATTTCCGCAGGGATAACATCTCCCATCATTTCTTTTGTTGCTTCATTAAACTGCTTGCAGAAATCAGCAATATTTACGCCATGTTGACCAAGCGCAGGACCAATAGGCGGTGCGGGATTTGCTTGGCCTGCTCGAATTTGAAGCTTTAAAGTTGTTTTGATTAGTTTTGCCATGGTAAGAAATGTAAACTTTAAAAATCAAAATGAAAAATTAATGATTTTTATTTTATAATTTTGGATTGTCATTTTACACTTTGAGATTTGCATTTTAAATTTTTTGAACTTGCAATGAATCCAACTCGACCACCGTATCTCTTCCAAAAATGGGCACCAACACTTTTACTTTCCCTTTTTCGCTGTCAATTTCAGAAATTTTTGCGTCATAGTCTTTGAAGGGGCCGTCAATGATTTTTACCAAATCCCCTATTTGGAAATCAACTTTAAACTTCGTGTCGCGCTCACCCATCCGACCCATAAGCTCTTGAACTTCTGCTTCAGAAAGCGGAAGCGGCGTTGCCGCATCGGCGCCCACGAAGCCGGTCACCCGAGGCGTATTCCGCACCACATACCAGGAGTCATCAGTAAGGAGCATATCCACGAGCACATAGCCAGGATAAATTTTTTCCTCCACCGTGCGTCGCTTGCCATTCTTGATCTTTATTTTTTTTTCCTTGGGAACGATAACCGCAAAAATTTTATCATTCATTTGAAGCGAGTCCAGGCGCTGTTTCAAATAACGCTCTACCGCATCTTCATACCCTGAATAGGTGTGAATGGCATACCAATGCCTCGTGCTTTTGAGTGACGCATCGATCTCAGCTTTTCCTCCTTTTTGTTTTTGAGTATTAGTCATAATGATGTGTTAAGAAAGAAAAACCGTATCTAATAGGTAAGTAAACACAAAATCAAGAAGACCTAAAAAAAGCGCGACAGCAAGGGAAAGGCCGATAACAATCAGCGTCAACTTCCGCGTTTCAGCAAACGTCGGCCAATTAATACGCTTGAATTCCTGGCGCGATTCATCAAAAAAAAGTTTGATTCTTTGTATCATAGATCAATACTAATATACGAATGGTACTAACGATACTCATTACACGAATATATACCTGCTAGCATTACTCATATCATTCGCATGCATTAGCATATTAGCATCGCATAAGCGAAGCTTATACGTCAAGGTTTTTCACTGCCAAGGCATGAGCTTGAATAAACTGCTTGCGAGGCTCCACCTCCTCTCCCATGAGCACATCAAACAAATGATCAGCGGCTTCTGCGTCGTTCACGCCCACCAGCTTCAGGAGGCGCGTATCGGGCCGGAGCGTGGTTTCCCACAGCTGATCCGGATTCATTTCCCCTAAACCCTTATAGCGCTGGATATTGATACCCTTGCCTCGGCTTGTTTGATCCTCGCCTTCAGCGCCTACCTCACCTGCCTCCTTCTCAACTTTCGCGCCGGATTTAGCTTTTGTCGCTTGCTTGTCGCTTTTTACTTTCTGCATCTCAAGGACCACCTTCTCCTTTTCGGAGTCGCTGTAGACATAGCGAGCATCTTTTCCAACTTGAATCCTATACAAGGGTGGTTGGGCAATATAGAGATTGCCGTTTTCTATGATGCGCGGAAAATGCCGATAAAAAAGCGTGAGGAGTAATGTTCGAATATGAGCGCCGTCCACATCGGCATCGGTCATAATAATAATTTTGTGATACCGAAGTTTTGTAATATCAAAAGATTCGCCAATCGCCGTGCCAATAGCAATCACCAGCGATTTGATTTCTTTATTTAAAAACATTTTGTCGAGACGGGCTTTTTCTACATTTAAAATTTTGCCTTTGAGCGGCAGAATAGCTTGCGTACGGCGATCACGGCCAGACTTTGCGCTACCTCCTGCGCTATCACCCTCTACAATAAAAAGTTCGGACTCAGCTGGATTGCGAGAACTGCAATCAGCGAGCTTTCCGGGTAGCGTGAGTCCATCAAGCGCTCCTTTGCGAAGCACCATATCTTTGGCGGCCTTCGCGGCCCTCCGGGCCTTTAAGGCAAGCAAGCATTTTTCAATAATCCGGCGCGCATCTGTACCATGTCGCTCCAAAAAATCTTTTAACGCTTCACCCATCACCACTTCAACCGCAGTGCGCGCTTCGGGATTCCCTAAACGAGCCTTTGTTTGTCCCTCGAACTGCGGTTCGCGGAGCTTCACCGAAACAATGGCCATGAGACCTTCCCTAACATCATCTCCGGTTAAATTGTCGTCAGCTGACTTAATATATCCTTCACCCCGCGCAAAATCATTAAGACTCCGCGTAAGCGCCGACCGAAAGCCCGTAAGATGCATGCCGCCATCCGGTGTGTAGATGTTATTCGCAAAAGAAAGCTCATGAGTTTCCAGTTCATCGGTATAAGCAAAGGCAACTTCAACGCCCATACCTTCATACTCTTTTTCAACATAGAAAACATCTTCTTGTAAAGGTTTTTCTCCTTGACTTACGTGCTTTAAAAAAGACCGCAAACCTCCGTCAAAATAAAATCCATGATAAAAAGGGTTTTTTTCGTCGCGCGTATCGATAATCTCAATATGAATGCCTTTTGTCAGAAACGCTTGCTGACGTAAATGGTCAACGATATTTTTTTGATCGAATACGATTTCTTTAAAGATTTCTGGATCTGGTTCGAATATAATTTTTGTTCCTGTCCGATCGCTCTTCTCAATTTTCCTTACCTTCGACTGAGGCACGCCTCGTTTATACTCCTGCGCATAGAGTCCCCCGTCACGGCACACCTCCGCGCGCATCCAGACCGAAAGCGCGCAGACAATTGAAACACCAACACCGTGCAAACCGCCGGAAACTTTGTATGATTCTCCGCCGAACTTGCCTCCCGCGTGGAGCGTTGTCATCACGGTTTCAAGCGCTGACTTTTTCGTCTGCGTGTGGGTCTCAACCGGGATACCGCGGCCGTCGTCCGTAACCGCAACGCGGTTGCCGGGCATGAGTTCCACGCGAATATGCTTGGCATACCCAGCCATTGCTTCGTCAAACGAGTTGTCCACCACTTCCCAAATGAGGTGGTGGAGACCGCTCACCCCCGTGGAACCGATATACATGCCCGGCCGCTTTCGAACCGGCTCCAACCCCTCAAGTACATAAATATCCTTAGCGGTGTAATTACTGTTTCCATTCTTTTCCGGTTTAGTTTTTGAAGTTTTTTTCGCCATGCTTTCACGTAAATTAAAAAGGTCGCTTTTGGGCTTACCATATGTAGTATATCAGATTTAATCCCGAGAAACAATAACCCAAGCCCCTCATATAGCCCTCCCCTACATGAGGGATCGCACCAATCCCATCTCTTATTTGCCATGGCAATTATAAGTATATTTTCGTAAACTCCGCGATATTATTGGATTTACGTTACATGAAACTGGTGTTGTAGATGTTTCCCATTATCAATCTCATTAACGAGAATCTGTCGTACAAAGCGACGGATAGCGTACAGTTCAATAATAAAATTAATCTGATCAGAGCACGGATACGGGAAAATAAAGACACTTTTTTGCAGGGATCGGAACCCAAGCCTTTTCAAGTGAAAACGAAGGGATTCTCGAGCCTTTTTCCGCCCCTGAGGTATATCAAACATAACTACTCGCCATTTATGATCCCATCGCGATGGGACAGGAATCTTCATTGTAGCTAAATTAAAAATCAACGCTCGCTCCCTTCCCTTTTCGTTAAGGATGATTTCTACTGAACTGTCATTGTTTTCTCGATATCCTACTAATTTGTTTTCATATAGCTCATTAATGGCTCTCTGAATCGTCTGGCGATTATGTTTTTCAAG